>NZ_VWWH01000072.1:0-37772 GCF_011753045.1 Burkholderia sp. Ap-955 | reverse complement strand
ATGTCGGCGCGGCCGTCCACGCGGCCCGGCTGGCGGGCCGGCCGCTCGATCCGCTGGCGCTGCGCGCGCTCCAGCCCGGGCAGGGGTTTTGATATCATTTCGGCTCCCTGTCTTGCCGAAATGGACATGTCCGCTCACAGAGTGCCTCCGTCGCCTGCCGTCGATCACGCGCCGTTGCTCGTCGAGGAACGCCGCCGCCTGATCTGCGAGCTGGTGCGCGAACGGGAGAAAGTCACCGTCGAGGAGCTGGCCGAGCGGTTCGGCATTTCGCTCGTCACGGTGCGCAGCGACCTGAACGCGCTCGCGGCCGCCGGCGCGGTGCTGCGCACGCACGGCGGCGCGCTCGTGCTGCGCGAAAGCGACGAGGTGCCGATCGCGGTCAAGCAGAAGCTCCGTCACGCGGAGAAGGTGCGGATCGCGATGGCCGCCGCCGCGCTGATCGGCGACGGCGAGACGATCCTGCTCGACTCGGGCAGCACGACCGAGGAAATCGCGAAGCAGATCGTCACGATGAAGCTGCAGTCGCTGAACGTGATCACGAATGCGCTGAACGTGGCCGTGCTGCTCGCGGCTGCGCCGCACATCAACCTGATCATGCCCGGCGGGCAGCTTCGGCCGAACTCCTATTCGCTGTCGGGGCCGCAGGCCGTCGTCGCGCTGCAGGGGCTGTATGCGGACCGGCTGTTTCTCGGCGTCGACAGCCTCGATCCCGAGATCGGCCTGATGACGCCGCACCTGCTCGAAGCGCAGCTGAACGCGCAGATGCTGAAGATCTCGCGCCAGGTCATCGCGGTTGCCGATTCGTCGAAGCTGATGAAGCGCAACCTCTCCGTGATCGCGAGCGTCGAGCAGCTCGACATGCTGATCACCGATACGGGCGCCGATGCTGCCGTGGTCGACGACCTGCGTCAGCGCGGCATCGACGTGCTGACGGTCTAGCCGCCCGGCCTCCCCCCTTTTTCGACCACCCCGATGCCACCCATCTCCTCCCCGCCCGTTCTCGACACACCGCGTCTCATCCTCGAGGGCCATCCGCTGGGGGACTTCGAAGCGCTCGCCACGATGTGGGCCGAGCCGAAGGTCGTCGAACACATCTTCAACGGCGCGCCGTCCGCGCCGCGCGACTCGTGGATGCGCATGCTCGCGTATCGCGGGCTGTGGCCGCTGCTCGGCTATGGCTACTGGGCGATTCGCGAGAAGGCGTCGGGCCGCTATGTCGGCGATCTCGGCTTCGCCGATTTCCACCGGCTCATCGAGCCGTCGATTCGCGACGTGCCGGAAGCCGGCTGGGCCCTTGCGACGTGGGCGCACGGCAAGGGTTACGCGACCGAGGCGCTCGCGGCCGCGCTGGCATGGCTCGACGGGCAACACCGGTTCGAGCGCAGCGTGTGCCTGATCGCGCCGACCAACGTCGCGTCGATCCGCGTCGCGGAAAAGGCGGGTTATGGGGAGCCGGTGCAGATCCGGTTCAACGACACCGATTCGTTGCTGTTTTCGCGCGCGAGCCGATAGGCTCGCCGGCGTACGGGTGACGTGGGCGGGCCGTTTCGGCAGACGGTGCCGGCGCGCCCTCGCCGCTCACTCCCCGTCCGGTTCATACAGGCTCGTAAAGAGCCCGTGGTCCATCGGCCAGCAGTTGCCGCAATCATCGCGCAAGATCCAGTCACCCGACTTGACCGAACGCCAGCCTTCCGGTGTGGCGATCGCTCGTCCGCCTTCACGGGTTTCCACCCGATCATGGTCGCCATCAGCGAACCACCGTGTTGCATCGACATAATTGATGCGTTTTCGAAATCGCATACCGCCACCGAAATGTTGAAACCTGACCGGTACGTTCAAGGACTTGTCCGTGTCAATGCATGTGCGGCGCGATGCGCCGTGAAATGGATGAGCACCACGAAGGAGATCGGGCGGCCGTGACCGCCTCCCCGGACGACGGCGGCTGTGTCGCCAGCCGGGTTGCGTGCAACGCGTTCCGGCCTTCCGAGACGAGTGCCTCCAGCGTTTCCCGTGCGGTGATCGAGATCCGGATATCGATCTCCCGCATTCTCGCGATCGCCGTGTGAACCTCGTCGGGTTGATCGGGTGACAGCGCCATCAGGAACGCCGAACGTGTTTCTGCTGCCCGGACGGCCTCGCTCCAGTCGGCGTGGGCGACCGCGACTTCGATCGCGTTCGTGAGTGAATCGAGACTCCGGATGATTTGAAGCGGTGTCATTTCGCATTCCTATCAGAACATCGTACCGGCCACACGTTTGCCGCCTGGAAGGCGGGGGTGACGTCGACATCGATTCGCACGCGTCGAGCACCGGCAGTGCCGCGCCGAGCGGACGCACCGGGTGAGCATTTGCACGCTGTCGGTCACCGCCTTCGCATTTGCATTCCCTTCGGCGGCCAGCCGGAAGCCGGTGTGCGTCATGCTCGCCACCGAGTCGCCACGATTGTAAGGAACTGTCCGTTGCCCGTTTCGTAATATTTTGTAATGATATGTCGAGCAATCTTTACCGGATTGCGGCCCGGGCGGGCGTGCGTTCCACGCGCCGTTTTTCCGCAAACGTTTTCGCGCGCACGACACCGCGCCCGCCGTCCCTCCCGGCCACGAAACGGATACCTCGCCTGACCTTGTCGCCCCAACATCGCCCCGTTCCGCGACGACACGATTCCACGCCTTCGCCCATTTGCCTGGCTGCCTGGGCGTGGTGATTCGCGTGCGGACGGGGCGGCCGAGCGATGCAGATTTCGCCACATTCCACCGGAATGTGTCGAAGTATCATGCGCGTCTCTTCAGCTACCCCATGTTCGGACCGGGCGTGAGCGCTCGCCCCTTTCCCGTTTCATCCCCTCGTTTAGCGATGCCCATCCGAATCCTGCTCGTCGAAGACGACGTCCACTTGTCCGCACTGATCGCAGACTATCTGCGCACGCATCAGTACGAGGTGGACCGCCTGTTCGACGGCACCGACGCCGTCGCCACGATCGTCGCGCGTCACCCCGACCTGGTGCTGCTCGACATCAACCTGCCGGGCAAGGACGGCTTCGAGATTTGTCGCCAGGCACGCATGCAGTACGACGGCATCGTCATCATGATGACGGCCCGCGACGAACAGTTCGACGAGTTGCTCGGCCTGGAATTCGGCGCGGACGACTTTCTCCACAAGCCGATCGAGCCGCGCATCCTGCTCGCACGGATCAAGGCCCACCTGCGACGGGTGCGCATGCGCCCGGACGATGTCGGGCCGGCATCGCCTCATCGTTTCGAGTTCGGCAAGTTTTCGATCGACCGGGCCGATCGCAAGGTTCGTCTTCCCGACGGTAGCGCCCCCCGCCTGACGTCGACCGAGTTCGACCTGCTGTGGGCGCTCGTCTGCCGTGCCGGCGAGGTGGTCAGCCGCAAAGACCTGACGCTGCTGCTACGCGGCATCGAGTTCGACGGCTTCGACCGCTCGATCGACGGCCGCATTTCGAAGCTGCGCCGCAAGCTGCGTGATGACCTGACGGAGCCGAAGCGCATCAAGACGATCCGCAGCAAGGGCTATCAGTTCAGCAAGCACGCATGGGACTGACGCGCTGCGCTCAGGTGCCCGTCGTCTTCCCGCCGAGCGCGGTAACGGGCGTCTCCGGGTCACGCGCAAGCCCTTGCGCGAACACCTTCAACCCTTCCAGCAACGGCGTCAGCGCGTCCCACAGCGCTTCGTCGTGCAGCAGCCGGTACACGCCGCGCACGCCGGGTGCGACATGCTCGTGCTGCTCCGGCCGCCACGCGCCAACGTGGTGCAGCGCGTCGGCGGCCGCGAACACAGCCTTGCCGAACTGTTCGGGCGGAATGCGCGACAGCGCCATCAACAGTACCGCGAGATTCTGCATGCCGCTCTGCATGCCCGGCTTGTCGAGCGCATCGACGAACGTGTCGGCCAGCCGCGCGTTCGCGCTGACGACCTCGGTCGCCAAATGCAGGAATCCATGCCGGTGCAGGCTGCCGAGCAAATGTTCGAGCGCGTCGTGCGCGCTGGGCTCCGAGTGCGGAGGCGTCGTATCGGGGGACTGACGTTCGGTCATCGGCTTTCTCCGGTTGGGACGCCACGTGGCCGCCGCGATGGCGGCCACGCGCGCCGGTTGCGTCTCGTTCGTCTGACACCGCCTGCCCGGCGGCAGGCCGGGCGCGTGCGCCCACCGCGCGCCGTTTGCGCCGCGGCGATTGCGTGCGCGGGTTTCATCGGCGAGCCATGCGGCCCGCGTGTCGAGCGGCCGTGCCGGTACGCGCTGACCGACCGCCGCCCTACCGCATGTTTCCCGTATGGCCCAGCGAATAGCGGCCCGGCTGCGGCCACACCGTCAGGCCGTGCGGCTCCATGCCGACGGGAATCGCCCGGACCGCGCCGCTCGTGGTGTCGATCGCGTAGACGACGTCATCGAAGCGGCCCGACAGCCACAGCGTGTTGCCGTCCGCGCTGACGTTGCCCATGTCGGGGCTGCCGCCGCCAGGAATCGGCCAGGTTGCGACCACCTTGCGCGTCGCGAAATCGAGCACCGATACGCTGCCCTTGCCGTGACGCAGCCCATGGACACGATTGGAGCCGCGATTCGCGATATAGAGCTTCGTGCCGTCGCGGCTCGGGTACAGGCCGTGCGTCCCGACGCCGGTCGGGATGAAGCCGATCTTCGTGAAGGCGTCGCCATCGATGACGTAGACCCCGTCCGCCATCATGTCGGCGACATAGAACACCTTGCCATCGGGCGCCACGCGGATGTCCTGCGGCATCCCTTTCCGGTCGAGCTCGAGATAGCCGACCACCTGGCGGTTCACGAAATCGATCTTGGCCAGCTTGCCGCCGAACTCGCACGTGAAGAGCGCGTAGCGGCCGTCGATCGAAAAGTCGGCATGGTTGATGCCCGTGCATTGCGGCACATCGAGGCTCGATTTCAGCGCCATCGTTTTCGGGTCGCGGAAGTCGAGCCGCGCATGCGCTTCGGCCACCACGATCGCGTCCTTGCCGTCGGGCGTGAAATACATGTTGTACGGATCGTCGACGCTCACGGCCTGGCCGGGCTTGCCCGTCTTCGGGTCGACCGGCGTCAGGCTGCCGTCGGTTCCCCCTTCCGCATTGTTCGCGATCCACAGCGTCTGCAGGTCCCACGCCGGCACGACGTGCTGCGGACTGCGGCCGACCGCGAACCTGTCGACGACCTTGTCCGTGGCCGGGTCGATCACGTAGACGTCGTTCGATCTCAGGTTCGGCACGTAGATGCGTGGCAACGCGCCCGCTACCGCCGCGCTCATGCGGCCGGCCTGCGCCTCGCTGTACAGGTTGTCGGGATGGACGACGGGCGGCATGCCGGGTACGGCCGCGACGGCGGCCGCCGCGATCGCACCGCGGGCGCCAAAGGCCAGCGCCGCCACGATGACGATCGCGGGACGTGAGAAGCGGAGGTGACGGCGAAAGCGCTGTTGCATGACGATGTCCCGGTTCGATTGAAGGGAACGACGACCAAGGTAGCGCGATGGCGCGGCTGTGTCAGCGGCCGGCGATTTCCTTTCTGATCGCGTCGACGGTGCGCGACACGATGGCGTCGGTGCCCAGCCGGCCCAGTTCGACACTCGCATGACGCGGATCGCCGCCGTAGACGCCGTCGCCGGCGCCGGGCTTCGCGGCGTTGCGCAGCTTGTCGACCCTGACCATGCGCGGCTCGACCGCCAGCAGCAGCGCCGTGTCGGCCAGCCCCGCATGCGTGCCGATATCCGCGGCCGGCACGCCGTGCTCGCGCAGGATCTGGTCATAACCGTCGGAGCTGGTGCCGTAATACGCGGCCGGCACGAACGCACGCGCCCCCGTGCCGGCCCACGACTTGTTGAGCCGGGCGACGGATTGCTTGATGTCGTTCTGGTAGCCGCCGTGGTCGCCGAGGAACACGATGTTCGTGAAGCCATGGACGCGGAAGCTGTTGGCCGCGGATTCGAGGGTCTTTTCGAAGACGTCGTCGGGCACGGTGATCGTGCCCGGGAAGCGCATGTGCGACGTCGGCGGCGCATAGCCGCCCTCGGGCACATAGGCGATGATGGGCGCGACGATCGCGTTGCCGAGGCCTTCCGCGATCCGCTCGGACAGTACCCTGACCCGCGCGTTGTGCTTGCCGAGCGCGACGTACGGCCCGCTTTGCTCGGTCCCGCCGATCGGAATCAGGAGGGTGGTCTTGCCGGCGCGGATGCTGTCGCGCAGCTCGGTCCAGGTCATGTCCTCGAGTTGCACCGTGCCCGCCGCCTGGGCGAGCGCGGCTTGCGCGACGGTGACAGCGAGGGCGGCGAAGATGGCGCGTGGCAGGCATTTCATCGCGGATTCCCGGCGGAAGGAAAGAGATGACGCGGCGTTCCCTCGCACCATAAACGAACTCGCCCGATTTGTCGCTGACCGCGGCGCAACGATTCATGCGGAAGGTTGCAAGAAAGCGGTTCTTCCCGCTAACGGCCAGCCACCGCGCCCAGCTGTTCGACGATCGGCCCCAATGCAAGCGCCGGCAGGTACGTGATCGACGCGATCATGAGCACCGTCCCGATCAGCAGCCCGACAAAGAGCGCGCCGTGCGTCGGCAGCGTACCGGCTCCCGCCGCGCGCCGCCGCTTGCCCGCGAGCGACCCCGCGATCGCCAGTACCGGAACGATCACCGCGAAGCGGCCGAACCACATGGCGATCGCCAGCATCCCGTTGTAGTACGGCGTGTTGGCCGACAGACCCGCAAACGCGCTGCCGTTGTTGTTGGCGGCCGAGGAAAATGCATACAGGATTTCACTGAACCCGTGCGGGCCCGGGTTGCCGATCCCGGCGATCCCGGCCGGCGTGACGACGGAAATCGCGGTGCCGACCAGCACCAGCAGCGGCGTCGCGAGAATCGCGATGGCCACCATCTTCATCTCGTACGCATCGATCTTCTTGCCGAGATATTCCGGCGCGCGGCCGATCATCAGCCCGGAGATGAATACCGCCAGGATCGCGATGACGATCATGCTGAAGAGGCCGGAGCCCGGCCCGCCGAACACGACTTCGCCCGTCTGCATCAGTACCATCGGGACGAGACCGCCCACCGGCGTGAACGAATCGTGCATCGCGTTGACCGCGCCGTCGCCGCCGCTGGTCGTCACGGTCGCGTAGAGCGCCGACGACACGACGCCGAAGCGCGTTTCCTTGCCTTCATGGTTACCGCCGCGCTCGATCGACAGGGCCGTGGCCCCGTCGTGCGAAGCGGCGAGGGGCCCGAAGCCCTGCTGCTCCGCACGAATCGTGACCATCGCCGCGGCGACGAACATCACGGTCATCGCGGCAAGCAGCGCCCATCCCTGCCGCCGGTCGCCAACGGCGACACCGAACGTGTAGCACAGCGCGGCCGGAATCAGCAGGATCGCGATCATCTGCAGGAAATTGGTCAACGGCGTGGGGTTTTCGTACGGATGCGCGGAATTCGCGTTGAAGAAGCCGCCGCCGTCGCCGCTCAGCAGCTTGATCGATTCCTGCGACGCCACGGGGCCGAGCGGCAGGCGCTGTCGTTGCGAGCGCATCGATTGCTGCACGACGTTGCCGGCGGCGTCGTGCATCGGCTGGCCCTGCGCGTCCAGTGCCGGTTGCTGCCACGTCACGGCCTGCACCGTTTCCACGTCGCGGTAGGCGGTGAAATTCTGGATGACGCCCTGCGCCATGAAGGCGATCGCGAACACGGCGGACAACGGCAACAGGACATAGAGCGTCGCGCGCGTGAGGTCGACCCACAGGTTGCCGACCGTCGCTGCGCCGCGCCGCGCAATGCCCCGCATCAGCGCGAACATCACGGCCATGCCGCTGGCCGCGGAGAGGAAGCTCTGCACCGTGATGCCGAGCATCTGGCTCAGGTAGCTCAACGTCGTTTCGCCCGCGTAGCCTTGCCAGCTGGTGTTCGTCGCGAAACTCACCGCCGTATTGAACGCGGAATCCGGGGCCACGGCCGGCAGCCCCTGCGGATTGAGCGGCAACCACGGTTGCACGCGCTGCAGCACATACAGGAAGAGCGTGCCGACGGCACTGAACAGCAGAAGCGCGACCGCGTAGGTCTTCCAGCTCATTTCGACCGTCGGATCGACGCCGGCGGCACGGTAGATCCAGCGCTCGACGGGTCGCCCGATCGATGCCAGCAACGGCACCTCGCCGTCGGCCACGCGCGCCATGTAGAGCCCGAGCGGCTTGACGAGCGCAATCAGTACGACCAGAAACAGTCCGACCTGAAAGCCGGCACTTGCAACCATCCTTTCCTCCCGCAGCCACTGTGTATCGAAGAGTCTCTCACCCTATTTCAGCTCGTGAAAAGTCAAATCGATGCATAGACTGCGGCACATCGCGTAAACATCCCGTCAACGCGAATCACGCCGGCAACACGGCCACCGCCTTGATCTCGACGATATAGCCGGGCGCGCCGCCCAGCATGTGCGCACCGACCGCCGTCCAAGCCGGCTTCGGGTGCGCAGCGAGATAGCGGTCGCGCACCTGCATGAACAACGGCAGGTCGCGCATGTCGGTATGGAAGGTCGTCAGGTCGACCACGTCGTTGAACGATGCACCTGCCGCCTCCAGCACCTGCTTCAAATTCTCGAACGCCTGCACGATCTGCGCTTCACGGCCTTCGACGAGCTGCATTGCCGCATCGCGGCCGATCTGGCCGGATACGTACAGCGTATCGCCGATCTTCAGACCGGGCGCGTAGCCGATCTTCTCGTACACCGCTTCCATTCCCGCCGGAACGATGGCTTTGCGATCACGCATGGGGGTCTCCGTGGCTGGCGGCTTCGCGCCGGCCGGTGGGTTGTCGATGAATACGTTGAAACTCGTTGAACACGTTCGAGCAGCGTCACGACACGCCGCTCAACCCGTATCGCCGCCCGCGACCGGCAGCACCGTGCCGGTGATGTAGCTCGCCTCGTCGGACGCGAGGAACAGGATCGGCGCGATCTGCTCGTCGAGGCTGCCGTAGCGCTTGAAGAACGTCGACTCCGTCACCTGGTGCACGGCCTCGCCCATCCATGCCTGTTCCTGCTCGCTGTCGCCGGCGGCATTGCGCGGCACGCGGCGCGGCGGCGCGGTGGTGCCGCCCGGCGCGGTGGCCACGACCCGGATGTTGTACTCGGCGTACTCCATCGCGAGCGCCGCCGTCAGCGCATTGACGCCGCCTTTCGCCGCCGAGTACGGCACGCGGCGGATGCCGCGCGTCGCGTTCGACGAGATGTTGACGATCGTGCCGCCGCCGC
This sequence comes from Burkholderia sp. Ap-955, assembly GCF_011753045.1. Classification (NCBI taxonomy): domain Bacteria; kingdom Pseudomonadati; phylum Pseudomonadota; class Betaproteobacteria; order Burkholderiales; family Burkholderiaceae; genus Burkholderia; species Burkholderia sp. Ap-955. The sequence continues at coordinate 28,513 of NZ_VWWH01000072.1, read as the reverse complement.
GCGCGAGCAGGTGCGGCAGCACCGCGTGGCAGGTATAAAGCGTCGGCATCAGCGAGCGGCGGATTTCCGCATCGATCTGCGCGGGTTCGAATTCGGCGAACGGGCGCATGCGAATCGCGCCGCCGACGCCGTTGATCAGGATGTCGATGCCGCCGAACGTCTGCGCGGCGTGCGCGATCGCCGCATGCGCACCGTCGTACGTTTCGAGATCGGCGACGAAGCCGGCCGTCTCGCCACCGGTCGCTTCGGCCGCGACCTCGGCGACGAAATCCGCGCGATCGACGAACAGCACCCTGCCGCCTTCGGCCGCCGCGCGCAGCGCGACGCCGCGGCCGATGCCCTGCGCGGCGCCCGTGACGACGATGACCTTGCCAGAGAATCGTTGCATGATCACGCCGCCTTTGCCGTGACGTTGGGGGTGAACTTCTCGTAGTGGAAGCTGTTCGGCTTCACGCCTTCGTCGTCGAAATACTGGCGCACCGCGTCGACCATCGGCGGCGGACCGCACAGATACACGTCAACGTCGCCGTCGTTCAGCGCATCGGCCGGGATGTGCTGCGTGACCCAGCCCTTGCGCGGATGGCTCGACGCCGCATCCGCGATGACCGTCGCGAAGCTGAAGTTCGGCAGTTTCGCCGCATAGGCTTCGATCGCGTCGACCAGCACGAGGTCGAGATCGCGCGTCACGCCGTAGATCAGATGCATCTTCTGCTGCGACCCGGTGCGTGCGAGCACCTCGAGCATCGACAGGAACGGCGCAAGCCCGGTGCCGCCCGCGAGGAACAGCAGCGGCCGCTGCACGTCGCGCAGGTAGAAGCTGCCGAGCGGCCCGTGCAGTTCCAGCGTGTCGCCGGGCTGCGCCGATTCGAGCCACGTGCTCATCACGCCGCCGGGGATCTTCTTGATCAGGAAGCTGACCTTCGCATCGGCCGGCGCCGACGAGAACGAGTAGGACCGGTGCTGCCCGCTCGCGGGCACGTCGATGTTCACGTACTGGCCCGGCAGGAACACGGGCGCGGCCGCGCCGACGTCGAGTTCGAGCACGACGGCCGCATCGTTGTGCTGCTCGACCTTCGTCACCGTGGCGGAGAACCCGCTCTGGCCCGTCTTGCACGCGACCGACGACGTCGGCACCGCGATCACGCAATCGCCTTGCGGCACCATCTGGCAGGTCAGCACGAGGCCGCCGTCCTTTTCGTCTTCGGTGAGCGCGTCGTCGATGTAATCGTCGCCGAGATCGTAGCTGCCGCTTTCGGCGCGGCACTTGCAGGTGCCGCACACGCCGTCGGAGCAATCCATCGGCAGGTTGATCTTCGCGCGGAAGGCCGCGTCGAGAACCTTCTCGCCGGCCTTGCAGTCGATGAAGCGGGTTACCCCGTCCTCGAAGTTCAGTGCAATCTTGTAGCTGGACATGGCGTCGCCTCCACTTCCTTGTCTTTCATGACGAAACAACGGGCGTCAGACGTGATAGACGTCGAGCACCTGCCGGATGTAGTCGTTCTTCAGCACGATTTTCTTGTACGAGATCAGCAGTTCCTCGCCCACCTGGCGCAACGTGACGAACATCGTGCCGAAGAAGTGATCGGTCACGCGGTAGCGGTGGTTCAGCGTGTGAAAGTTGTAGCGCACGTCCACCTCGTCGTCGCGTTCGGCCAGCACCTCGACGTTCGTCACGTTGTGGCTGGTGCGCGGCTCGGGCGTCGATGCGCCGCTGCGCTCGGTCTTGATCCGGAACACGCGATCCTCGAGGCCGCCGCGGTCCGGGTAGTACATCAGCGAGATCTGGCGCTGGTGATCGTCGGTCGGCCGATCGTCGTCGTCCCATGCGGGCATCCAGTACGTGACGTCCTCCGTGTAGCAGGTCAGCCACTCATCCCACTGGCGATCGTCGAGCAGGCGCGCTTCGCGATACAGCGCCGCGCAAATGATCCGGTAATCGAAGCTCATGCTGCCACCTCCCCGCGCTCCTTCTTCAGCGCATCGCGCATCACGTGCACCCAGTGTTCGTGCTGGCACACGAACAGCCCTTCGTCCTCGCTGCGCTCGCCGGAAATGCGCGGGTTCAGCCCCATCTTCTTCGCGTTCTCGTCGGGCCCGTCGACCCACAGCGGTGCACCGCGCGACAGGTCGTTCCACATCGCCGTGATGCCCGCGTAACCGGCCTGGCATGCGCGGAACTCTTCGAGGTCGTCGGCCGTGCCCATGCCCGTCACGTTGAAGAAATCCTCGTACTGGCGGATCCGGATCGTGCGATCGGTCTCGCTCTCGCCCTTCGGCGCGAAGCAGAAGATCGTGACTTCGGTCTTGTCGACGCCGAGCGGCCGCACCACGCGGATCTGCGTGCTGAACTGGTCCATCAGGAACACGTTCGGGTACACGCACAGGTTGCGGGTCTGGTTGACGATGAAGTCGGCCTGCACGTCGCCGACGCGCGCCTTGATCTCTTCACGGTGCTGGTACACCGGCCGCACTTCCGGGTTCATCGTCTGCGTCCACAGCAGGATGTGGCCGTTGTCGAAGCCGTACACGCCCGCGACCGACTTGCTCCAGCTGTTCGCATCGACGGCCTTGGTGCCGTCTTCCTTGCGGCGGCCCATCGTCGCCGCATAGTTCCAGTGCACGGTGCTGACGTGGTAGCCGTCGCAGCCGTTCTCCATCTGCATCTTCCAGTTGCCTTCGTAGATGTAGGACGAGTTGCCGCGCAGCACTTCGAGCCCGTTCGGCGCCTGGTCGACGATCTGGTCGATGATCACGCGCGCTTCGCCGAGATACTCCTCGAGCGGCAGCACGTCGGCGCTGAGGCTGCCGAACAGGAAGCCGCGATAGTTCGCGAAGCGTGCGACCTTCTTCAGGTCGTGCGAGCCGTTCGTGTTGAACTGCACCGGATACTCGGTCGTCTTCTCGTCCTTCACCTTCAGCAGCTTGCCGGTGTTCGAGAAGGTCCAGCCGTGGAACGGGCACGTGAAGCTGCCCTTGTTGCCATGCTTGCGGCGGCACAGCATCGCGCCCTTGTGCGCACAGGCATTGATCACCGCGTGCAGCTCGCCGGTCTTGTCGCGCGTGATCACGATCGGCTGGCGGCCGATCCACGTCGTGTAGTAGTCGTTGTTGTCGGGGATCTGGCTTTCGTGCGCCAGGTACACCCAGTTGCTCTCGAAGATGTGCTTCATCTCCAGTTCGTACAGCTCGGCGTTCGTGAAGATGTCGCGGCGGCAGCGGAATACGCCGGCCTCCTTGTCGTCCTGCACGGCGGTGGCGAGCAGGTGATCCAGGTCGGTGGCTTGGTCGATCGTGGCGGACATGTTGGCTCCTCCCATGCGCGTGCCGCGTCCTGCAAGCACGCTCGCATCGGTAATCGGTTGAATCTCGCGGGAACCCGGCCGGCGGCGGCGCTTCGGCGCCGCGCCGGCGGGCGGTTACGCCGTCGCGGCTGCGCGCGGGCGGTGGACGATCTGGTTGTCCTTGCCCTGTACCAGCGGCGTCAGCACGAAGTTGAACTCGATGTCCTGGTACGCATCGGCCTTCAAGCCGAGCGCCGTGCCGCCGGTCTTGTCGACCACGGGCGGGATCAGCTCCTCGCGCGTCGCATACGCGAAGTCATCCCAGATCAGCGGGTCGCCGTCGATGTTGAACTGCGTCGTCAGCTTGCGGTGGTCGTGGCTGTCGACGAAGAAGTGCACGTGCGCCGGGCGGTTGCCGTGACGGCCGAGGCCGTTCAGCAGCTGCTGAGTCGCGCCCTGCGGCGGGCAGCCGTAGCCGACCGGCATCAGCGTGCGGAATTCGTATTTGCCGTCCGCGCCCGTCCTCACCGCGCCGCGCAGGTTGAAATCGCTCTGCTTGCCGGTCGGGTCGAAGTGCGAATAGAAGCCGTGCGAATTCGCGTGCCAGCATTCGACCAGCGCGCCCGCGATCGGCTTGCCATCGAGGCCCGTCACGGTGCCGTGGATCACGAGCGGGCCCGCGCCGTCGTCCGCGTCGAGGTCGATCTTCGACACGCCGTCGCGCACCGGTGCGCCGGCCACATAGAGCGGCCCTTCGATCGTGCGCGGCGTGCCGCCGTCGATGCCGACCGCCTTGTCCGCGGCATCCATCCGGATGTCGAGATACTTCTCGAGGCCGAGGCCGGCCGCGAGCAGCGCCGCTTCGCCATCCTGGCCGAGCTTGTTCAGGTAGTTGACGCCGGCCCACACTTCGTCGGGCGTGATGTCGAGATCGTCGATCGCCTTGAACAGGTCGCCGAGCAGCCGCAGCACGACCTGCTGCGTGCGCGCGTTGCCGCCCTTCGTGCCGTTCGCGCCCACGTTCGACGCGGCCTTCAGCAGATCCTGCACTTCCCGGGACTCGAAAACTTTGACGCTCATGATGGTGTCTCCACGTGTATTGGGGGGAATGACGGCCTTTGCCTGGCCCGGGTTATCGCGCGACTTTCGTCAGCCCGTCGCGGGTGAAACGCCTGACCTTGTCCTCGTCGAGTTCGATGCCGAGGCCAGGGCCGTCCGGCACGGTCAGTTCGAAGTCGCTGTAATCGAGCGGCTGCGTCAGGATCTCTTCGGTGATCAGCAGCGGCCCGAACAGTTCGGTGCCCCACTGCAGGTTCGCGACACTCGCGAACAGGTGCGCGGACGCCACCGTGCTGAACGCGCCTTCGAGCATCGTGCCGCCGTACAGCTCGATGCCGGCCGCATCCGCAATCGCGGCGACGCGCTGCGCGGCGAACAGGCCGCCGCTCTGTTCGATCTTGATCGCGAACACGTCCGCGCCGTGATGCTTCGCGATGTCGAATGCGCTGTCGGGGCCCTGCAGGATTTCATCGGCCATCAGCGCGATCGGGAAGCGGCGCATCAGGCGCGCCAGCGCGGCGGCCGAGGCCACCGGCTGCTCGACCAGCTCGCAGCCCGCATCGGCCAGCGCCGGAATCGCGCGGGCCGCCTGCGTTTCGCTCCACGCCATGTTCACGTCGACACGCACCGACGCGCGATCGCCGACGGCCTTCTTGATCTCGGCCACGTGGCGGATATCCGTGTCGGGCGACTTTGCGCCGATCTTCAGCTTGAATACGTTGTGGCGGCGCTGGTCGAGCATCCGCTCGGCTTCGGCGATGTCGGTGGCCGTGTCGCCCGATGCGAGCGTCCACGCGACCGGCAGGCGGTCACGGCGGCGGCCGCCGAGCAGTTCGCTCACCGGCACGCCGAGCCGCTTGCCGTGCGCGTCGAGCAGCGCGGTTTCGAGCGCGCTCTTCGCGAAGTGATTGACCTTCGCGAGCTTGCCGACGAACGCCGTCAGCGTCTGGATGCGCGTCGCGTCCTTGCCGATGATCGCCGGCGCGAGATACGTGTCGATCGCGAGCTTCATCGCCTCGGGGCTTTCCGGGCCGTACGCCATGCCGGCGATCGTCGTGCCTTCGCCGAGGCCCGTCACGCCGTCGCTGCAGAACACCTTCACGAGCATCAGTGTCTGGCCGTGCATCGTGGCCACCGACAGCTTGTGCGGGCGGATCGTCGGCAGGTCGACGAGGCGGGTTTCGATGCGTTCGATGGTGACGGAGGACATGGGGCTCGCCGTGGGGGTGAAGTTCTTGAGGCGATTTATACGTCTCGGCCGAATCGAGCGTCCAATACTTTTAGGCGGCCATTTCAATACCTGACAGGTATTGAAATTCGGGAATATTCGCGGGATATCGCTGGTTACCATACCCTCGATGACAGGCAATACGGCCGGGAAGCCGCGCTGGATCGAGGGGAGCGGTCACCCGGGATACGGACGGCCGGAGACGGGAATGGCATCGGTCGCCACGCGCGCGACGACGCAAAAAAGCGGCCTTGGCGGGCCGCTGTCAGGGTTTTCCTGATGCCTCGCCCTGCGGGCTCGTGCGCGAGTTTCTCGGTATGCGCGGTTGGCGGCCGGATTCGCGTGCGTTTCTTCGACCGGTTGTCGGCTCAAGACGCTGTGGTGCCGGCGGGCTTTCCGGCAGCGATGCTTGCGCGTCAGATCGGGCACGCGGAGGGCTCGTCGTCAGGGCAATCCGCGTCACGCGCATGCTGGCCGGCTTCGTGGCGAGCGTCACCGGCTCCGGCAATTCAACCGCCACACCGCCCCGGGGCGCGGCGGCACCGTGTCACGCTTCGCCATCGACACCCGGATAACCGCCCACCCTGCCCTCCACCCCATACCCATCGTCCGGCGCCGGCAGCCGACCGAGCACCCGCTCGACCTCCAGCGCGACCGCGATGAGTTCGCGATCGGTGCCGGCCGCCCCGTCCAGTGCGAGGCCGACCGGCAGCCCGGCCGCCGTCAGGCCGGCCGGGACGGTCATGCCCGGTACGCCGGCATTGCTGCCCGGCTCGGTATTCCGAATGTAGGTCGCGAACACAGACGCCGTTTCGCCGTTGAGCATCATCGTGTCGCCCGCCGGGATCGGGCACGCGGTCGCGATCGTGGTCGGAAACACCAGCGCATCGGCCCCGCTGTCGGCGAGGCACTGCCGATACGCGGCACGCGACTGGGTACGCCGGTCGAGCGCGGTGCGGTACGCCGCTTCGCCGATACCGTCGGGGCCGGTGATATGGCGGGCGATCTTCGCGACGTCCGGGCTCCCCACGTTCGCGACGATGTCGTCGACCGACAGGTCGTAGCCGTTCTCGACCAGATAGGCGTGCATCGACGACCGGAATTCGTACATCGCGATGACGGCCGGCTCGTCGTCGAAGAACCCCGGATAGTCGTTCAGGTCGATGTCGACGCACTCGAATCCCGCCTGCTCCAGCTTCGCCACCGCGGCATTGGCCACCCTTTCGACATCCTGTGCGAGGCCGCGCCAGAACGTCGTGCGCGGGACCGCCAGGCGCACGGGGCGCGTCGCGCTACGGGCCGGCAGCGCCGTCGGCGCACCGGTGCCGGCGCCGGACAGGATCGCGTCGAGCAGCGCGATGTCCTCGACCGACCGCGCGATCGGGCCGACGGTGTCGCGCGTGCGCGAAATCGGCGCCACGCCGGCCGACGGGTAGCGCCCCACGGTCGGGCGAAGACCGACGGCGCCGCACAGCGCCGCCGGAATCCGGACCGAGCCGCCGGTGTCCGTCCCGAGCGCGGCGGGCACCACGCCCGCACCGACCAGCGCGCCCGAGCCGCTGCTGCTGCCGCCCGGAATCCGGTTGAAGTCATAGGGATTGCGTACCGCGCCCGTCACGCGGTTGTTGCCGGACACACCGAGCGCCAGTTCGTGCAGGTTGGCCTTGCCCGCGATCAGCGCCCCTTGCGCCAGCAGCCGCGCGACGACCGGCGCATGCTGCGGCGGCACGCGGTTGTGCAGTGCCAGCGTGCCGTTGCCGGTCGGCAGGCACGCGGTGTCGATGTTGTCCTTGATCGCGATCGGCAGGCCCAGCAGTGCGTGCGGGGTGGACGACGTCGCGAGGTCGCAGTCGCAGCGGGCCGCTTCGGCGAGCAGCCGCGCATCGTCGACGCACGTAAAACCGTTCAGGTAGCGCCAGCGTGCGTGCCGCTCGATCGTTGCGTACGCGTATTCGACACAGGAAAACTCACGGCGCAGGAGCGCGTTCCGGGCTTCGGTGAGCGTCAGGGTTCCCAGGGTGGGCATCGTCGTCGTTCCTCGTAACGGGTGATCGTCACAAGGTAGGGCGCGCCGATTTTGACGGCCATCATCACAATGGATGACCCCGGCCGTCGGCCGCGCGACCCGTTACGCCAGTACGGCCGCGAGGCTCGCGCGGTTGGCGACGCCCTTCTTCGCCATCACGCGCCGCAGATGCGTGCGGACCGTCGGCACCCCGATGCCGAGCGTGCGCGCGACGTCCTTGTCGGTATAGCCGGCGGCAACCAGCCGCGCGACGTCGCTCTCGCGCTCGGTCAGCCCCGCGCACGCATGGCGTCGCCGCAGCAGCGCGCGCCGGAAAAACGGCTCGATGCCGTTCAGCAGCAGCTTGTCGCGCTCGGTGAAATCGGGCCGCCCTTGCGCCCGCCAGATGCGCAGGTCGCCCACATGGGTCGCGCCGTCGAACGCATAGACGTTGATGCCGTGGTGCATGCCGTCGCGGCACAGGAAATCGTTGTAGAACTCGGTCTGCTCCAGCTCGCGCCGGCTCACCACCTCGTGGACGCAGGTCGCCACGCGGCGCGCGCGCAGGGGCGACGTGACCGGATCGATATGCTGGAACCACGCTTCGTAGCGGGCGATCTGCAACGGATCGACGTTGTACGAAAACCCGTTGCGCCACAGCCCGGTGTGTTCGTCGCAATCGAACGACGCGGCGAAATCGGCGCGGAGCAGCTGCGTGATCGCGGGCAGCACGACCGTCCTCACGTCGACGGCCGGCCCCAGCTCTTCCAGGCGGGCGACGATGTCGCCGAACAGCCGGAGTTCCGCCGGCGTGATATCGGACACGGAAAGGTTCATGACGGACGGTTCCTCGGCAAGCCGGTGGAGAACACCTGCATCGAGCGCTGCGACGGGCGCTTTCGCGGCGAAGGCCCGAACGGGCATGGGTGCGTCGCGATGCGCCATGTTACCCGGCTGATCGACGTACTGCGTATCGCATATCGACTACGGCGCCGAGCGGGCTCATGGTTCGCGCGGCCCGCCGGCACCTGAGCGGTTCGCCAGGGAGCACGAGGCAAAACGGCCATTTTCCCGAGGCGAACCACGGCCGGCCCACTGCGGCACGCCGAGCCGCCGCGTCATGGCGCCAAGTGGAGCCCCGCTCAGCGGCCGACCGCCGCCACCGACGCCTGCCATTGCGCGGCCACGCCGGCGTAATCCCTGATCTTGAACGCGGAGCCGTCCTGGACGTGGACCCAGCCGAGCGTGCGCTCGGCGAGCGGCTTGTCGTGGTCGTCCGTCGCGACCTTGACGATCGCCTGCGCACGCACATGCACGAGACCGTCCGGATAGTCGGACGACGCGTTCGCCAGCGTCACCGTCACGAACGGCCCGAGATCCTGCAGCAGTCGAGCGGCCGGCGGATTGTCGGCCATCAGCAACGAACCGCCCTTCACGCGGTCGTCCACGCGAATGGCCGTGCCGCCCGGCCGCCGCTGCGCAGCGGTCGGCTGCGACATCCACAGCACGTGATCCGGGTTGAGATAGACCACATCGGGGTCGCCCATCGCGTCGCGGGTTTCAATCCGGGGTATCGGCATGCACGGTCTCCTGTCGAATATCGGGCACCGAGTGCCGGTGCGTCGGCATCCATGATGATGCCGCAATATGTCGGCTTGCCGCGTGCCTGGCGGCGAATGGCGCGACCACGCCAGGCCGGATGGCCGCGCGCGACGCACGTTACTCGCATGTGACTGTTTCGCAGGTGCGCCGACGCCGTCGAGCGGTGGTCGACACCGCCTCGCGCCAACGCGGCCCGCGGCCGGGCCGCACCGCCTACCCTCGCCACGTCGCGTCCGCGAGCTTCGCCACCAGTTCGTCGTACACGACCCGGATGCGCCGGGGCATCGGCCCGCGCCGCGGCCGATAGACGTGCAGCTTCCACGGCTCGGGGTCGAGGCCGGGCAGCAGCCGCACGAGGCGCCCGTTGTCGACGTACGGCCGGACGAGGTATTCCGAGCACTGCCCCAGCCCCACCCCCGCACATACAGCCTCGATCTCCACCTCGGTATCGTCGGTCAGATACGCCGGCGACGACGGGACGAACTGGTGCTCCCCCCGAAACATCCACGGCCACGCGCGGCCGCTCGCGCGATCGATCAGGCACGTGACCGGCATCGATTCGAGTTCCTTGCGGTTCCTGGGCTCACCCAGCCGCCGGATCAGCGACGGCGCGCCGACGATCCACATCGGCAACGGCCCGACCATGCGAGCGACGAAACGGTTGTCGCCGATCGCCCCGACGCGCACGCCGATGTCGATCTGCTCGTCGACCACCGGCGACGGCACGTCCGACAGCCTCAGGTCGGGCACGAGCCCCGGATACCGCTGCATGAGATCGCTCAGGATCGGCTGGACGTAGTGACGCCCCATGCCCGACGGCGCCGTGATCCGGACGACGCCCACCGGCTCGTCGGCCTGGCCCGTCGCGGGCCCGAACAGCCCGTCGATGGCAGCCAGCGCCGTCTGCGCGTCGCGCGCGAACGCTTGCCCGAACGCGGTGATCCGGATGCTCCGCGTCGTCCGGTGAAACAGCGTTTCGCCGAGCATCTCCTCCAGTTCGCGCACCGCGCGCGTCACGACCTGCGGCGACACGCCGAGGCGCGCCGCCGCCTCGCGGAACGTGGGCGCCGCGGCGGCCGCGGAAAAGATCTTCAGGATGTCGAGTCGGTTGAGCATGGAGAACCCTCGTGGCACGCGCATGCGGCAGCGCTTTTCATTCCCGAAACGGGAATTCTGAATGCGCCATTGTTCCATTTTTTTACGACGCGCGAGCGACCACAATGCCCATCAAGCGTGCATCGCAACCGATTCAACTCAGCCACATGCGCCGCTTTCATCCCTCACTCTGGAGAATCTCATCATGAACGCAAGCACGAAACCGGCCCCACTCGACGGCCGCATCGCCCTGGTGACGGGCGCCAGCTCCGGCATCGGCCGCGCGTCCGCGATCGAACTCGCGCGTCGCGGCGCCAAGGTCGTCGTCTCCGCGCGGCGCAAGCCCGAACTCGATCAACTGGTCGACGCCATCGTGACCGCCGGCGGCGCAGCCCGGGCCTTCGTCGCGGACGTCGCGAACGAAGACGATCTGCGCAAGCTGTTCGATTTCACGGTGGCGGCCTACGGACGCCTCGACATCGCGTTCAACAATGCCGGCACGGAAGGCGTGTTCGCGCCGCTGCTCGAGCAGGATGCCGAGCGGTTCGACAGGGTGTTCGAACCGAACGTGCGAGGCGTGTTCAACTCGATGAAGTACGCCGCTCAAATCATGCTGCGGCAGGGTTCGGGCAGCATCATCAACAACGCATCGATGGGCGGGCTGATCGGCTTCGAGAATGCGTCGGTCTATATCGCGAGCAAGCACGCGGTGATCGGGATGACGAAGACCGCTTCGATCGAATGGTTCAAACGCGGCGTGCGCGTGAACGCACTGTGCCCGGGGCTGATCGAGACGCCGTTCCATCATCGCGGCATCTGGCCGTCGGAAGAGGCGCAACAGGCGTTTGCCGCATCGACGCCGGCAGGACGCTGGGGCTCCGCCGAGGAGATGGCGACGATCGTCGCGTTCCTCGCGTCGGACGACTCCAGCTATGTGTCAGGGCATGCGCTCGTGGCCGACGGCGGTTACTCGGTGGCATGACGGGCAAGGCAAGGCCGGGCCGTGGCCGCGTGCGCCGCACGCCGCCACCCGGCGTCGGCTACGCCGCCGCCTGCCTCGCGTGCAGCCGCAGCGCCAGCCACGCGATCCCGACCGCAACCGCGCCGACCACGCCGCCGAACGTGCCGACCCACGGCAGCCCGAAGTCGCTGGCGATATGGTTGCCGATCAGCGCGCCCGCGCCGATCCCGACGTTGTACAGCCCGGAGAAGATCGACACCGCGAGGTCGGTTCCCTCCGGCGCCAGCTTCAGCACCCATGCCTGCATCGCCAGCCCGAAGCAGACGATCGCCCCGCCCCAGACCAGCGTATGCACGGACAGCGTGACGATGTTCAGCGCGCACGGGAACAGGATCAGCAGGCATCCCGCCAGCGCGACGATCGACCCGAGCAGGAAGTCGTCCGGCCGGTGCGGATAGATGCGGTTGAAGCAGATCGCGGCCGGTATGCCGGCGACGCCGAACAGGATCAGCACATAGGTAATCCGGCTGCTGCTCGCGTGGTTCACGCTTTGGACGAAGGGCTCGATGTACGTGTACGACGTGAAGTGCGCGGACACGACCAGCACGGTGATCGCGTACAGCGCCACCAGCGCGGGCTTGCGCAGGAACACGCCGATGCTGCCGAGCGACCCGGCGCCCTCGCTCGGCGATACCGGCAACGTCGCGCGCAGCAGCAGCAACGCGACGCCGGCCGCGCCGGCGATGATCAGGAACGTGACGCGCCAGCCGAACGTCTCGCCGATCACGCGCCCGAGCGGAATGCCGGCCACCATCGCGATCGCCGTGCCCATCGCCAGCAGGCTGAGCGCGCGGCTTTTCCGGTCGCTCGGCGCGAGCCGCACGGCCAGCGGCACGGAAATCGACCAGAACACCGCATGTGCGCACGCGATGCCCAGCCGGCCGATCATCAGCACCGCGAAATTCCACGCGACACCGGTCACGACGTGGCTCGCGATGAACCCCAGCAACGCCCACGTGAGCAGCGTGCGGCGCTCGACGTGGCGCGTGGCCAGCGTCAGCGGCAAAGACACGACGGCCACGGCCCACGCATAGATCGTCAGCATCAGGCCGACGTCGGTCGGCTGCATGTGCAGGCTGTCGCCGATCGCGCTGAGCAGCGCGACGGGCACGAATTCGGTGGTATTGAAGATGAAGGCGGTGAGTGCCAGGGTCAGGACACCCCACCACGAGTGCTTGGAACTGACGGCGTCCGGTGTAGCCATACCTGGAATCGGCGAGACGAGGGTTGGGGGCGCGCGGCGCGGAGAACCCGGCCCGGCGATCGCCGCGATTGTACCAGCGGCACATGACGCGGCGCGGCGCGGGGCCGGGCGGCGTCGATGGGCCGCGGGACATGGTCATGACATCGCCGTGCGCCGATAATGTGCCGACCGGCTTCTCACGACCCGTTCGCTCGAGCCCCATCGAGCCAGGAGAATCACATGCGCATTGAAACGTCTTTTCTGTTCGATCTCGACGGCACGCTCGTCGACAGCGTCTACCAGCACGTACTCGCGTGGAAGGAAGCGCTCGATGCCGAAGGCATCGAATTGTCGGTGTGGCGCATCCACCGCAAGATCGGCATGAGCGGCGGCCTGTTCCTGAATCAGCTGCTGCGCGAGACGTCGGGCGACCTCGACGCCGAGCGCGTCGAGCGGTTGGCGCGCCTCCATGCGGCCGCGTACCAGCGGCTGCGCGCGCAGGTCCGGCCGCTGCCGGGTGCGCGCGAACTGCTCGCCGCGCTGACGAACGCCGGCATTCGCTGGGCGATCGCGACCAGCGGGCGGATGGAAACGGCCGCCATCAATCTCGAGGCGCTCGGCGTCGACCCGGCGAAGAACGTGGTGGTCACGCGCGACCAGGTGAAGTATGCGAAGCCGGACCCCGACCTGTTCCTGACCGCGGCGGCGAAGCTGAACGTGCCGATCGAGCATACGGTGGTGGTCGGCGACAGCATCTGGGACATGCTCGCCGCCGCCCGCTGCCGCTCGCTCGGCGTCGGGCTGCTGTCCGGCGGTTACGGCAGCGACGAACTCGAACGCGCGGGCGCGTTGCGCGTGTACGACGATCCGGCCGATCTGCTGTGGCATCTCGACGAGATTGCCGCGCGGCCCTGAAACGCCTGCTTCGCCGACGGCACCTTCGCCGGGTCGCCGTCGGTTTCGTCAGGTCGCGAACGATCACCGGCCGCACCCCCGTCGTATCGGCACGTGGCCGCCGCGCCGCTCAATCGTCGTCAATGCGCTTGTCGATCAGATAGCGACCCCGCTCGACACCCGCGAGCAGCGCTTCGTTCTTGGTCATCCAGTCGGGGCCATCGGCCGCCGGCACGACCAGCTCGATGCGCTTGCCGCCCACATACACCTGCACCTCGTCGCGCCACGCGCCGCTGTCGTTGCGCCGCGCCCACACATGTATCTCGTGCCCGCGATACGGGTCCCGAATTTGTGCGTCCTGTTGATTTTGCACGGTGGCCTCCTTGTACCTATCTGCGATGGCGATGCAAAAAATACGCGCCGCATGATCGCCGCGCGCCCCGTCGGCCCCGTACGCACGCGCCGTGCCTGATAGCTGCCCGCGGGCACGCGGCTTGCGCGCCGCTCGCGCACCGAACCGCCACGGGCACGGGCCCGAGCCCGCGAAGCGGTTCCCCCTGCAACCGGACGACGATCCGCGCACCGATGCCTTCCCCGGCTCCGCTCCCGCGACCCGGCTCGCGGATTGAACGTCCCGACCCTTCGCCAAGGAGCCTCGTGTGAATCAAACGACCGATCTGCTCTCCTATCTCGTGACGAGCCAACTGGCTGCGCGCATGCGGTCCGGTGCATGGCTCACGACCGGTCAGCTGGTCGACGTGGAGCGTATGTGGCTCGCGTGCCGTCACGCCGAATGCGGATGGCTTACGCGGGTCAGGATCGCGGATGCGTCCGCGACGATCGCGCAAGGGATCTACGACATCGCGATCGCGAACCGCGATCCCGACACCGGCGAACGTGTGCGGCTCGACGCCGATTCACCGGAACTGAACGCGCTGCGCGAACGATGCGACGCGCTGCTGCAGCGGATCGACAGCAACCGTGACGTCGACGTATGGTGATCGTGCCGGACCGCGCGACACGCGCCGACGAGAGCGCCGCAGGTGTGGCGCGCGTTCCCGAGCGGATGCCCGGCAAGCTCGCCGGACCCTGAGGGGGCCCCCGGAGCGGCTGTTCGACGGGCCGTGCATCGCAGCGTGCGGTTCTGGCCGGCGTTCGATCACGATCCGCCGCTCGCGCGGATGCGCGCGACGCCCGCAGCGGGCACGTCGCTTGCGCGGTGGCCCGTTTTGATCCGACGGAGCCGGCCCATGCGAACCGACGCACTCGACGGAAACGATCTCGACTACTGGTGTGCACGCGCGCTGTGCATCGACGACGAGGACACGCTGCGTTTCACCGCCGTCGCACCGCATCTGGTCGTGACGGCTGCATGCGACGCACTCAGGCGGCTCGACACGGGTTTCGTGCCGTCGGCGTCGTGGTCCGACGCGGGCGCGGTGCTCGACCGTGTCGACGATCTTCGCATCGCACGGCACGGCGACGACGTCGAATGCGACGCGACCTTCGTCGACGGCCCGTGCACCTGCGGCGCGCACGGGCGCGATGCCCGCGTGGCCCTGCTGCGGGCGTTCGTGCGCGCACGCTTTGGGGACGAAATCGATGCACCGCCGCCGTTCCCGCACTGGATCGAACATGGTGCGGTGGTGCGCTGCGACCCCGGCGTGCCCCTTCCCGAAGCCGATGACGATCGCGCTACGGGCGACAGCACGGATATCCGCTCGGTGCCGCGCATATAAGTGCATGCAGCTACCCAGCGGTCATGTAAAAACGACAGTCCCCGCCGCAGCGGGTCGCCCACCCGCCCTTGCCCCACGGAAAACCACCCGGCAGGCACGCGTGTTGCGGCGAACCGGCGTTATCGACCGCCGCCCGTACACCCGCGCCATGGACTCCACGCCGATCTTCGCTCCGCATATCCAGTTTTGCGACGCCCGCCTCGTCGGACCGCTCGACGCATGGCCGCAGACGTTCGCGCATGTCGCCGGCATGGGCTTCGATCACGTGCTCGTCGGCGCGTTCTGGGCCGCCAGCGTCGCCGGTTTTCCGCGCCACGTGGCGGATTTCCGGCGTCCGGCTCAATCGTTCGCGACACGCGCGAGCGCGCTCGAAACCTTCTCCCGGCTCGCCCAGCTTGCACACGGCCACGGGCTGCGCCTGCTGCTCGAAGTCGTGCCGGATCGTGTCGCGCGCGAGAACCCGCTGCGCGCCGAGCATCCGGACTGGTACGTCGAGCACACGCACGACGACGCGCTGATCGATCCGCGCGGCACCGCGCACGCGCTGGATGTCGCCCACGCGAACCTCGGCGATGAAGCCGCGCGCGACGCGCTGTCCGCGTGGTGGTGCAAACACCTCGCCGCGTTCGCCGATGCGGGCGCGGCCGGCTTCCTGATCGACGCGCCGCATCATCTGCCGGCCGACTGGTGGCCCGGCTGGCGCGCGGCGCTGCGCCGTACGCGCCCGGACGTCGCGGTGCTCGCCGGCGTGCCCGGCCATGCGCGCGACGCGCTGGCGCAACTCGAAGGCGCCGGGTTCGACGCGGTGTTTTCATCGGTGCGCTGGTGGGACCTGCGCGCCCCGTGGTTCGTCGACGAACACCGGCTGCTGCGGCGCATCGGCTCGCCGATCGCGTTTCCCGACGCGCTCGACGGCACGCGCCTCGCCGACGACTGGCCCGACGCGTCGGATGACACCGTCGCCCGCGCGTATCGCCGCGCACTGTGGACCGCTGCCGCCGTCGGCACCGGCTGGCTCGTGCCGATGGGCTTCGAGCGCGGCGTCACGGTGCCGCTGATGGCGCGCGACGCCGATGCGGCGCGCTACCTCGCCGCGTTCGAGGACGCGCGCTTCGACCTGTCGGGCGCAATCGCCGATGCGAACGCGTGGCGCCGCGCCACGCCCGTTGCGGCCGCGCGCGGTGAAATCGCGCAGTTGAGCGCGCCTGGCGCACCGGCGACCGCGTTGCTGCGCGGCACCGGGCCGTCGCTGGAACACGACACCGCCGCGCTGCTGATCGCGTTGAATCCCGATCTCGATGCAGCAGTGACGGTCGACCCCGCGATGATCCTGCCCGGCGTGCCGGGCGGATTCACGCGCGTCGCCACGCACGACGGCACGCCAACCCACCCGCCGGCCGCGCTCGAACCGTTCACGCTCGAACCCGGCGCGTACGCGCTGCTGCATGCGTGGCGGGCGCCGCCCGTCACGACCCGCCACGACGCCGCACACGAGCGCGGCATGGTGTCCGCGGCGCTCGCGGGCGAACGGATCGCGATCGAGCGCGTCGAGCCGTCGGTCGACGGCGGCCGCTTCGCGGTCAAGCGCGTGATCGGCGAGACGCTCGTCGTCCACGCGTCGATCTTCACCGACGGGCACGCGCATCTCGCGGCCGCGCTGCAGTGGCGCGCCGCCGGCGACGACGACTGGCGCGAAATCCCGTTCGAAGCCGAACCGAACGACCGCTGGCACGCACGCGTCGTGCTCGATCGGCTCGGCCGCCATGAATTTCGCGTGATTGCCTGGCGCGACGACTGGGCATCGCTCGTCGACGATGTCGCGAAGAAACACGCGGCCGGCCAGGACGTGACGCTCGAGCTGCGCGAAGCACAGCTGCTGCTCGCGACCGCGCTCAAGTTCGCCCATCCGCTCGACCCACGCGCGCTCACGCAGATGAAACAGCGCATCGCCGAATTCAAGGACGCGCCGGCCGACGTGCAGCTCGCGCAGCTCGGCGCGGCGCCGCTTGCCGATGCGTTCGCGGCGCTGCGCTACCGCCCGTTCGTCACGCACGATGAAACGACCTGGCCGGTCGAGGTCGAGCGCCGCGCGGCGCGCTTCTCCAGCTGGTACGAGATGTTTCCGCGCTCGGCGAGCGACGATCCGCACCGGCACGGCACGTTCGACGACGTGATCGCGCACCTGCCGCGCATCCGCGACATGGGTTTCGACGTGCTGTATTTCCCGCCGATCCACCCGATCGGCACGACCGCGCGCAAGGGGCGCAACAACAGCCTGAAGGCCGGCCCCGACGACGTCGGCAGCCCTTACGCGATCGGCTCGCCGGACGGCGGCCACACGGCCGTGCATCCGCAGCTCGGCACGCTCGAATCGTTCCGCGCCCTGGTCGATGCCGCGCGCGGCCACGGGCTCGAGATCGCGCTCGATTTCGCGATCCAGTGCTCGCCCGACCATCCGTGGCTCGCCGCGCATCCGGGCTGGTTCGCGTGGCGGCCCGACGGCTCGCTGCGCTTCGCGGAAAATCCGCCGAAGCGCTACCAGGACATCGTGAACCCCGATTTCTACGCGCCGGACGCACTGCCCGACCTGTGGCTCGCGCTGCGTGACGCGGTGCTGTTCTGGGTCGACGCGGGCGTGCGGATCTTCCGCGTCGACAACCCGCACACGAAGCCGCTGCCGTTCTGGGCGTGGATGATCGACGACGTGCGCGGCCGGCATCCGGACGTCGTATTCCTGTCCGAAGCGTTCACGCGGCCGGGCATGATGTACCGGCTCGCGAAGGTCGGGTTCTCGCAGTCGTACACGTACTTCACGTGGCGCGAGTCGAAGCGCGAATTCATCGACTACCTGACCGAGCTGACGACCGGCCCGGCGCGCGAATTCTTCCGGCCGAACTTCTTCGTCAACACGCCCGACATCAATCCGCGCCACCTGCAGAACGCACCGCGCACGCAGTTCGTGATCCGCGCGGCGCTCGCGGCGACGCTGACGGGCTCGTGGGGCCTGTACTCGGGCTTCGAGCTCGGCGAATCGGCCCCACTGCCCGACAGCGAGGAATACGCGGACGCGGAGAAGTACGAGCTGCGGGCGCGCGACTGGAGCAAGGCCGCGCATATCGGCGCCGAGGTCGCGCGGCTGAACCGCGCGCGGCGCGCCAACCCGGCGCTGCAGACGCATCTCGGCCTCACGTTCGCCGACGCGGACAACGACTCGGTGCTCGTGTTCGTGAAGGCGACGCCGGCGTTCGACAGCGTGGTCGTCGTCGCGATCAGCACCGATCCGTGGCATCCGCAGGTCGCGAACTTCACGCTCGATGCGTCGCTGTGGCGCGGCCTGGGGCTCGTCGACGGCGAACCGCTCGACGCGCTCGAACAGGACGCCACGCATGCGGAAACCTGGCACGGACATCGCCAGTACGTCTCGCTCGATCCGCATGTGCGCCCGTATGCGATCTGGCGGCTTACGCCGTCAACAGGCGCCGCGCGGGCGGCGGCGCGCGGACCGGGCGACGCCCGGCCATCCTCGGGAGCCCATGGATGATGAAACGCGAAGATTCCCTCGACGACGTACGCCGCGCGCAATTCCCGTCGCTGGCGCCGGCCGGCACCCCGCGCCGGCGCCGCGCACGCCGTCGCGCGCCGGCGCTCTGCGCGGACGATCCGCTGTGGTACAAGGACGCGATCATCTACCAGGTGCACGTGAAGTCGTTCTACGACTCGAACAACGACGGCATCGGCGATTTCCCCGGCCTGATCGCGAAGCTCGACTACATCGCCGAACTCGGCGTCGACACGATCTGGCTGCTGCCGTTCTACCCGTCGCCGCGCCGCGACGACGGCTACGACATCGCCGACTACCGCGACGTGCATCCCGACTACGGCACGCTGGCCGACGTGCGGCGCTTCATCCGCGAAGCGCATGCGCGCGGCATTCGCGTGATCACCGAGCTGGTGATCAACCACACGTCGGACCAGCATCCGTGGTTCCAGCGCGCACGCCGCGCGAAGCGCGGCTCCACGCATCGCGACTACTACGTGTGGTCCGACACCGACACGAAATACGCGGGCACGCGGATCATCTTCCTCGATACGGAAACGTCGAACTGGGCGCATGACCCGATCGCCGGCCAGTACTACTGGCACCGCTTCTATTCGCACCAGCCGGACCTGAACTTCGACAACCCGGCCGTCGTGCGCGAGGTGATGCAGGTGATGCGCTTCTGGCTCGACCTCGGCATCGACGGGCTGCGGCTCGACGCGGTGCCGTATCTCGTCGCGCGGGAAGGCACCAGCAACGAGAACCTGCCCGAGACGCACGCGATCCTGAAGCAGATCCGCGCGACGATCGACGCCGAGTATCCGAACCGGATGCTGCTCGCCGAGGCGAACCAGTGGCCGGAAGACGTGCAGGAATATTTCGGCAACGAGGACGAATGCCACATGGCGTTCCATTTCCCGCTGATGCCGCGCATCTACATGTCGATCGCGAGCGAGGACCGCTTCCCGATCGTCGACATCATGCGGCAGACGCCGGAACTCGCGCCGAGCAACCAGTGGGCCGTGTTCCTGCGCAACCACGACGAGCTGACGCTCGAGATGGTCACCGATTCCGAGCGCGACCTGCTGTGGCAGACCTATGCGACCGACCGGCGCGCGCGGCTGAACCTCGGCATCCGGCGCCGGCTCGCGCCGCTGATGGAACGCGACCGGCGCCGCATCGAGCTGATCAACTCGCTGCTGCTGTCGATGCCCGGCACGCCGGTGATCTACTACGGCGACGAGCTCGGGATGGGCGACAACATCCACCTCGGCGACCGCGACGGCGTGCGCACGCCGATGCAGTGGTCGTCGGACCGCAACGGCGGCTTCTCGCGCGCCGACCCCGAACAGCTCGTGCTGCCGCCGGTGATGGGCGCGCTGTACGGCTATGACGCGGTCAACGTCGAGGCGCAGACGCGCGACCCGCATTCGCTGCTGAACTGGACGCGCCGCATCCTGTCGACGCGCCGCGCGTCGCAGGCGTTCGGGCGCGGCACGATCCGCTTCCTGCGTCCGGAGAACCGCAAGGTGCTCGCGTACCTGCGCGAGCTGGACGGCCACGATCCGGTGCTGTGCGTCGCGAACCTGTCGCGGGCGTCGCAGGCCGTCGAGCTCGACCTGTCCGAATTCGCGGGCCGCGTGCCGATCGAGATGACGTCGGATTCGCCGTTTCCGCCGATCGGGCAGCTCACGTACCTGCTGACCTTCCCGCCCTACGGATTCCTGTGGTTCGTGCTGGCCGAGCACGGCCGCGAGCCGTCGTGGCGGCAGCCCCATGCGGAGCCGCTGCCCGAATACGTGACGCTCGTGATGCGGCGCGGCGATACGTGGCCGGACGTCGAACAGCTGCACGTGCTCGCGCACGACGCACTGCCCTCGTGGCTCGCGCGGCGGCGCTGGTTCGCGTCGAAGGACCGCGCGATCGGCACGGCCCGGCTGAACGTCGTCACGCCGGTGTCGGGCGAACCGTTCCAGTATGCGGAGGCCTGGGTCGAATCCGGTGAGACGGGCCATGTCGAACGCTACGTCGTGCCGCTCGCGGTCGCGTGGGGCGGTGAAACCTCGCAGCCGCTGTTCGCGCAGCTGGCGCTGGCGCGCGTGCGGCGCGGCCATTCGGTCGGCTACCTGACCGACGCGTTCGCGCTGCCGGCGTTCGCGCACGGGATGCTGCGCAAGCTGCGCGACAGCGCGACGGTGCCGACCGCCGACGGCGGCCGGCTCGCGTTCCTGCCGGAAGACGCGCTCGCCGCACTCGATCCCGGCGACGACGCCGAAGTGCGCTGGCTCGCGGCCGAGCAGAGCAACAGCTCGCTCGTGATCGGCGACGCGATCGTGCTGAAGCTGGTGCGCAAGGTCGCGCACGGCATACATCCGGAAGCGGAAATGAGCCGGTACCTGACGCGGATCGGCTACCCGAACACCGCGACGCTCGCGGGCGAAGTCGTGCACGTCGATCCGGACGGCACACCGCACACGGTCGCGATCCTGCAGCGCTACGTCGACAACCAGGGCGACGCGTGGACGCGCTCGTTCGACTTCCTGCGGCGCGCGGTGGACGAGCTCGCGCTGCCGGCCGCCGACGAAGAGGACACCGGCGACGCCAACGAGGAACCCGAAGCGCTGCTCGGCTATGCGGCGTTCGCGGGGATCATCGGTACGCGGCTCGGCCAGCTGCACGTCGCGCTCGCGCAGCCGTCCGACGATCCCGCGTTCGCGCCGGAGCCCGCGACGCCCGGCCACGTCGACGGCTGGTGCGCGGACGCGATCGCGTCGTTCCAGCACGCGCTCGACGTGCTGCGCACGCGGCTCGATGCGCTCGACCCTGCCATGCGCGCGGCGGCCGACACGCTGCTCGCGTCGCGCGACGCGGCCGTCCGCGCGCTCGGCGAGCTCGTGCCGCGCACGCTCGAGGCGCAATGCATGCGGATACACGGCGATTTCCATCTGGGCCAGGTGCTCGACGTGCAGGGCGACGCGCTGCTGATCGACTTCGAAGGCGAGCCGGCGCGCCCGCTCGAACACCGTCGCGCGAAATCGCATCCGCTGCGCGACGTGGCCGGCCTGCTGCGTTCGCTGTCGTACGTGAGCGCGACCGCGCAGTTCGCGATCGAGAAGGCGCCGCCGCAGGCGGCCGGCCGCAAGCGTGCATTGTTCGACCGCTTCGGGCAGGCCGCCGCCGACCGCTTCGTCGACTGCTATCGCACGGCCACCGAGCAGGCCCCCGCGCGTTTCGTCGACCCGCGCTACGCCGATCGCCTGCTCGCGCTGTTCCTGATCGACAAGGCGTCGTACGAGCTGTGCTACGAAGCCGCGAACCGGCCCGACTGGCTGAGCGTGCCGGTCGGCGGGCTCGCCGCACTGGTCGAACGGCTGCTCGGTGACGGCGGTGCATCCGCCGAAGGAGGGTCGCAATGACCGGAACGCTGTTCGAACGATCCGATATCGATGCGCTGCTCGCCGGCCGCCATCCCGATCCGTTCGCGTGCCTCGGCCCGCACGGGCAGGCCGACCAGGTCGTCGTGCGCGCGCTGCTGCCCGGCGCGAAAAGCGTGCACGCGCTGTCGCCGGAAGGCGCCGAACTCGCCACGCTCGCGTGCGTCGATCGCGCCGGCTGCTTCGCGGGGACTATCCCGCGCAACGGCGGCGCGCCCCACTACCTGCTCGCGATCGACTGGCCCGACGCGCGGCAGGTGATCGACGATGCGTATGCGTTCGGCACGCTGCTCGACGACGCCGTGCTCGCCCGCTTGTCGGCCGGCGACCCGGCCGCCGTGCTCGACTGCCTCGGCGCCGCGCCCGCGCGCATCGACGACACCGACGGCGTGCGCTTCGCGGTCTGGGCGCCGAACGCGCAGCGCGTGTCGGTGGTCGGCGATTTCAACGGCTGGGACGGCCGCCGGCATCCGATGCGGCTGCGCCGGCCGTCGGGCGTGTGGGAGCTGTTCGTGCCGGGCATCGGCGCGGGCGAATGCTACAAGTACGAGGTGCGCGCGGCCGACGGGCGCGTGCTGCCGCACAAGGCCGATCCCTGTGCGCGCGCGACCGAGGCGCCGCCGCGCACGGCGTCGGTCGTCGCAGACGTCGCGGCGCTCGACGCGTTCGCGTGGCACGACGACGGCTGGATGCACGCGCGGCCGCACACCGACCGCTACCGTGTGCCGTGGTCGATCTACGAGGTGCATGCGGAATCGTGGCAACGCGTGCCCGAGGAGATGAACCGCAGCGCGACCTGGGACGAACTCGCCGAGCGGCTGATTCCGTACGTGAAGGGCATGGGCTTCACGCACGTCGAATTCATGCCGATCGCCGAATACCCGTTCGGCGGCTCGTGGGGCTACCAGCCGCTCGCGCAGTTCGCGCCGTCCGCGCGCTTCGGGCCGGTCGACGGTTTCGCGCGCTTCGTCGACCGTGCGCACGCGGCCGGCATCGGCGTGCTCGTCGACTGGGTGCCCGCGCACTTCCCTGACGATCCGCATGGCCTCGCGCAGTTCGACGGCACCGCGCTGTACGAGCATGCCGACCCGCGCGAAGGGCTGCATCCCGACTGGCACACCTGCGTGTTCAACGTCGGGCGCACGGAAGTCGGCGCGTTTCTCGCCGCGTCGGCGCTCGCGTGGGCGCGCCGATATCACGTCGACGGCATTCGCGTCGACGCGGTCGCGTCGATGCTGTACCGAGACTATTCGCGCGCCGAAGGCGAATGGGTGCCGAACGTGCACGGCGGCCGCGAGAACCTCGAATCGGTCGCGTTCCTGCGCATGATGAACGACACGCTGCACGGTGCGGCCGCGCCGGCGGGCGTCGTCACCGTCGCGGAGGAATCGACCGCGTGGCCGGGCGTCACCGCGCCGACCGGCGACGGCGGGCTCGGCTTCGACTTCAAGTGGAACATGGGCTGGATGCACGACACGCTCGCGTATCTGCGCGAAGACCCGGTGCATCGCCGCTATCACCACGACCGGATGACGTTCGGGCTCGTGTACGCGTTCTCCGAGCGCTTCGTGCTGCCGCTGTCGCACGACGAGGTCGTGCACGGCAAGGGCTCGCTCGTCGCGAAGATGCCGGGCGACGCGTGGCAGCGGCTCGCGACGCTGCGCGCGTACTTCGGCTTCATGTGGGCGCACCCCGGCAAGAAGCTGCTGTTCATGGGCAGCGAATTCGCGCAATGGGCCGAGTTCGCGCACGACGCGACGCCGCACTGGGACCTGCTCGACGCACCCGCGCATCGCGGCGTGCAGCGGCTCGTGCGCGACCTGAACCGCACGTATGCGGCCGAGCCCGCGCTGCATGCGCTCGACTGCCACGCGGCCGGCTTCTCCTGGCTGATCGGCGACGACCGCGACAACAGCGTGTTCGCGTTCGCGCGCCGCGACGACGCCGGGCACCTGGTGGTCGCCGTCTGCAACTTCACGCCGGTGCCGCGCACGAGCTATCGCGTCGGCCTGCCCGCGCCCGGACAGTGGCGCGAACTGATGAACACCGATGCCGCGCCGTACGGCGGCACCAACGCCGGCAACGACGGCGCCGTGTGGGCCGAAGCCGTGCCCGCGCACGGTGAAGCGTGGTCGGCCACCCTGCGCCTGCCCCCGCTCGCGACGCTATGGCTGCGCCCTACCTGATTTCCCGCACCCTGGACACGGAGATCCGCCCCATGCCGACCGCCCTGCCCACCCGTCTCGAATCCGGCCGCAGCTATCCGCTCGGCGCGACCTGGGACGGCCTCGGGACCAACTTCGCGGTGTTTTCCGCGCACGCGCACCGCATCCAGCTGTGCGTGTTCGATCCAACCGGCCGCAAGGAGCTTGCGCGCCTCGACCTGCCCGAATGCACCGACGAGATCTGGCACGGCTACCTGCCCAACGCGCATCCTGGCACCGTGTACGGGTTTCGCGCGGACGGCCCGTACCAGCCGCAGCACGGCCATCGGTTCAACCCGACCAAGCTGCTGCTTGACCCGTACGCGCGCAAGCTGGTCGGCCAGTTCCGCTGGTCGGACGCGCTGTTCGGCTATCGCCTGCATTCGAACCGCGCGGACCTGTCGATGGACCGGCGCGACTCGGCGCCCGCGATGCCGAAGTGCGTGGTGGTCGACGAAGCATTCGACTGGAGCACCGACCGGCGCCCGCGCGTGTCGTGGCGCAACACGGTGATCTACGAGACCCACGTGCGCGGCGCGTCGATGCGGCGTGCCGGGTTGCGCCCGCCCGAGCGCGGCACGTTCGCGGCGTTCGCGCATCCGGCGTTCATCGATCACCTGCTGTCGATCGGCGTGACGACGGTCGAGCTGCTGCCTGTCCACGCGTTCCTGCAGCAGCGCGCGCTGGTGCAGCGCGGCTTGCGCAACTACTGGGGCTACGACACGGCCGCGTTCTTCGCGCCGGAGCCCGCGTATCTCGCGACGCGGCGGCTCGACGAGATGCGCATCGCGATCCGCCAGCTGCATGCGGCCGGCATCGAGGTCGTGCTCGACGTCGTCTACAACCATACGTGCGAGGGCAACGAGCTCGGCCCGACGCTGTCGTGGCGCGGCCTCGACAACGCGAGCTACTACCGGCTGATGCCGGACCGCCGCTTTCATGTCGACGAGACCGGCTGCGGCAACACGCTGAACCTGTCGCATCCGCGCGTCGTGCAGATGGTGATGGATTCGCTGCGCTACTGGGCCACCGCGTTCAACATCGACGGCTTCCGTTTCGACCTCGGCGTGACGCTCGGTCGCGAGGAACACGGCTTCGATCCGGGCGCGGGTTTTTTCGACGCGCTGCGGCAGGACCCGGTGCTCTCGCAGCGCAAGCTGATCACCGAGCCGTGGGATCTCGGCCCCGGCGGCTACCAGCTCGGCCGCCATCCGCCCGGTTTCGCCGAATGGAACGACCGCTTTCGCGACACCGTGCGGCGCTTCTGGCGCGGCGACCCGGGCCAGCGGCCGGAGCTCGCCGCGCGCCTCGCAGGATCGGCCGACCTGTTCAACCACCAGCGGCGCCATACGTGGGCGTCGGTCAATTTCATCACCGCGCACGACGGCTTCACGCTCGCCGATCTGGTGTCGTATTCGAAGAAACACAACGACGCGAACGGCGAGGACAACCGCGACGGTCGCGACGACAACTGCACCGCGAACTGGGGTGTCGAAGGGCCGACCGACGATGCGGCGATCCGTGCCGTGCGCGCGCGCGTCGCGCGCTCGATGCTCGCGACGCTGTTCACCGCGCTCGGCACGCCGATGCTGGTGGCCGGCGACGAGTTCGGCCGCACGCAGCACGGCAACAACAACGCGTACTGCCAGGACAACGAGCTGTCGTGGCTCGACTGGGATCTGGCGCGCAGCGACGAAGCGGTGACGCTGATGCGTTTCGTGTCGCGGCTCGCCGCGCTGCGGCGCATGTATCCGGTGATGTCCGCGCCGCGCTACCCGTCGGGCGACCGCGAGGCCGCGCCGGGCATGGCCGAGCTCGGCTGGTTCGACGAGCACGGCGATGCGATGACCGTGCCCGCGTGGCAGGACCACGAGCGCCGCGCGCTGACGATGCGGCGCGTCGGCACGGGCCGCACCGGGCGCACCGAGGCGCTGCTCGTGATGCTGAACGCGTCGTCCGAGACGGTCGTGTTCGCGCCGCCCGCGCCGGTGCTCGACTATCGCGTGCTGGTCGACACGGCCACGCCGGACGCCGGCCCGCGCCCGTGGCCGGCCAGCGGCCTCGACGTCGCCGCGCACGCGGCCGCGATCGCGGTGGCCGCCGTGCCGCCCGACCTGTCTCCGGGAGACCCGACATGAGATCACGCCCCGCCCGTCCATCGGATTCGCACGCGTTCGACACGTCGTTCGGCGCGACCTGCGTCGACGTCGACCGCACGCGCTTCCGGCTGTGGGCGCCCGCGAGCCGCACGGCCGCCGTCGAAATCGAAGGCGAAAACCTGCCCACCGTCCCGATGACCGCGGTGGGCGATGGCTGGTTCGAGGCCGTCGTGCCGTGCGGCCCCGGTACGCTGTATCGCTACCGGCTCGACGGCGATCTCGCGGTGCCCGATCCCGCGTCGCGCTTCCAGCCCGGCGGCGTGGCAGGCCCGAGCCAGGTCGTCGATCCGGCTGCGTACCGCTGGCGCCACGACGCGTGGCGCGGCCGCCCGTGGCACGAGACCGTGCTGTACGAGCTGCACATCGGCGCATGCGGCGGCCACGCTAGCGTCGAGCGGCGGCTGCCGGAAATCGCCGCGCTCGGCGTGACCGCTGTCGAGCTGATGCCCGTCAATGCGTTTCCCGGTGCGCGCAACTGGGGTTACGACGGCGTGCTGCCGTTCGCGCCCGATGCGTCGTACGGGCGGCCCGAGGAACTGAAGGCGCTGATCGATACCGCGCACGGGCTCGGGTTGCAGATGTTTCTCGACGTCGTCTACAACCACTTCGGCCCGGAAGGCAACCTGCTGCCGCGCTACGCGCCCGCGTTCTTCCGCGCGGACCGGCAGACCGCGTGGGGGCCGGCCATCGACTTTTCTCGGGAGCAGACGAGCGCGTTCTTCATCGAGAACGCGCTGTACTGGCTCGACGAATTCCGTTTCGACGGGCTGCGCATCGATGCCGCGCACGCGATCGACGACGACATATGGTTGCGCGAACTCGCGCGCCGCGTGCGTGCGTACGCCGGCGACTCGCGCCACGTGCACCTCGTGCTCGAGAACGAGCGCAACGCGGCGAGCCTGCTCGGGCCCGGCGGTTTCGACGCGCAATGGAACGACGACTTCCACAACAGCGCGCACGTGCTGCTGACCGGCGAGCGCGACGGCTACTACCGTGCGTACGCCGACGCGCCGTTGCGCCATCTCGCGCGCACGCTCGGCGAAGGCTTCGCTTACCAGGGCGAACCGTCGCCGCTGCACGACGGCGCCCCGCGCGGCGAACCGAGCGCGCACCTGCCGCCGACCGCGTTCGTCGCATTCCTGCAGAACCACGACCAGGTCGGTAACCGCGCATTCGGCGAACGGCTGCGCACGCTCGCGAACGAAGACGCGGTGCGCGCGGCGACCGCGCTGCTGCTGCTCGCACCGTCGATCCCGCTGCTGTTCATGGGCGAGGAAGACGGCAGCACGCAGCCGTTCCAGTTCTTCACCGACTATCGCGGCCTGCTCGCCGACGCGGTGCGCGAAGGCCGGCGCCGCGAATTCGCGGCCTTTCCGGCGTTCGCCGACGCCGCGCATCGCAACGCGATTCCCGATCCGAACGACATCGCGACGTTCGTGCGTTCGACGCTGCACGGCAGCAGCGACGAAACCACGCCCGACACCGACGCTTGGCGGCGCTTCTACCGCAGCGCGCTGACCGTGCGCGCGGCGCTCGTGACGCCGAACCTGCCCGGCGCCAGCGCACTCGGCGTCGACCTGCTCGCGGGCGACGGTGACCCGCAGGCGCTCGCCGCGCGCTGGCGCCTCGGCGACGGCAGCACGCTGACGATCGCGTTGAACCTCGGCTCGTACGACGCGGTGCTGCCCGCGCTGCCGGTCGGCAAGATCGTGTTCGAGACGCCGCCACGTGCACGCGACCGCTTGCGCGACCTGCGGCTGCCGCCCCGCGCGTGCATCGCGTGGCGCGACGGCGAGGTCAACCAGGATGCGCGGCAGCACCGCCTGAATGAGCAGGGCCGATCATGACGACCGACGTGTCGATCACCGAACTCGCGCGCGCGGCCGGCCTGGAACCCGACTGGACCGATGCGGGCGGCATCGCGCGGCGGGTGGACGATGAAGCCCTCGTCGCGCTGGTCGACGCGCTCGGCTGGCCGAGCGGCACGGCGACCCAGCGGGTGGAAAGCGCCGCCGCACTCGCCGACGCGAACGCGGCGCCGCCGCGCATCGTCACCGGCGACGCGGGCCTG
>NZ_VWWH01000071.1:0-469 GCF_011753045.1 Burkholderia sp. Ap-955 | reverse complement strand
GCGTAGCATTAAAAAAAAAAAATGTATCGATCCAGGGGAGCGCAGTCATGATAATCAAAACAGCAAAGATTAAGACTCATACTCGATATGCATGACAATCAACGCCAAAGCTACCATCGCTACACACACGGCTAAGACATATTCAATTACTCCACGCTATACGTCGTGCACTACCTACGTTCATCGCAATACATCAGACTAAATCATATAACATACTACGTCGAGACGCCCGTATAGTAAGTAGATCATACATAGTAGATAGGTCACATGCTGTGTGTTTATTGATGTGTTGCGTGTGATTGTGCGAGAGTAGGTTGTGTAGGTGAAGACGATGTGAATAGGTCAGATGAATGATGATCAATTTATATGTCAATAGATTGAGTGTAATCTACATGTTAGTGGTGTACTATCACTTGCGTATAGTTGACTTCACCACTCTCCGCGATATAGTTTTGTTTTTTTTTTTTTC
>NZ_VWWH01000070.1:0-37756 GCF_011753045.1 Burkholderia sp. Ap-955 | reverse complement strand
CGAGCATCTGCAGCGAGCGCTGCAGCGCCAGCTGCAGCCGCCGGAAGAACGCCGCGTCGGTATCCGGCAGCAGCACGTCGACGTGGAGCAGCCCGTGCCGCGTGTCGGGCAGCTGGCGCGGCACGCCGAGCTGCCGCGCGGCCGCCACCACGCGTTCGCGGGCCTGCGCCGAGACGCTGCCGCGCTCGTTCAGCACGCGGTCGACGGTGGTCGTGCTGACGCCGGCGAGCGCCGCGATCTCGTCGAAGCGTGCGGTGCGCTTGCGCCAGCGCGGCCCGGATTCGCCTGCCATGGTTGTCTCCATCGTGGTGTCGCCATCGAGACGTGGCGATGCGGGGAACGCTAAAGCGATGGCGAAATTTCGTCAACGTTTCGATTGAGCGGGGGAGGCCGCGGGCCTAATTTTGATTCCATGCCGAAGCGCTTGCCGCGCTTCCTACGAACAAGGAATCCAGGAGACGCACGTGGCTCATATCGACGACCAGGCGCACGACCGCGCGGCGGCGCGCCGTCAGGCATACCGGATGATCGGCGGCGCCGGCGAGCACGCGCAGGCGGCCGGGCTCGTCAACGCGGAGTGGTACCGGTGCCCGGTGCCGCGGCCGCTGATGAAGCAGCTGATGCAGCGTGGCGACGCGCGCGCGATCCGCGACACGCTGATCTGGTACGCGGCGATCGCGATCAGCGGCGTGCTCGCATGGCTGGCGTGGCGCGCACATTCGGCGTGGGCGATTCCCGCGTTCTTCGTGTACGGCACGCTCTACTGCAGCCCGGCCGACTCGCGCTGGCACGAATGCGGGCACGGCACCGCGTTCCGCACGCGCTGGATGAACGACGTGCTGTACCAGGTCGCGTCGTTCCAGGTGTTCCGCCGCGCGACGGCGTGGCGCTGGAGCCATGCACGCCATCACACCGATACGCTGGTCGTCGGGCGCGATCCGGAAATCGCCGCGCCGAAGCCGACCGACTGGCTCTCGCTCGCGCTGAACATCGTCGCGCTGAAGCATGTGGCCGGCGAGCTGCGCAAGATGATCGCGACTGCCTTCACCGGCCGGCTCGACGACGAGGAATGCACCTACGTGCCCGAATCGGAGCGGCCGAAGGTGGTGCGCGAGTCTCGCATCCATCTCGCGGTGTACGCGCTCGTGACTGGTGCGTCGCTCTACTGGCACACGATCCTGCCGCTGCTCTACATCGGGCTGCCGAGCCTCTACGGCGCGTGGCTGTACCTGTATTTCGGCCTCACGCAGCACGCGGGCATGCCCGAGAACGTGCGCGATCACCGGCGCAACTGCCGGACCGTGATGATGAATCCGGTGTTCCGCTTCCTGTACTGGAACATGAACTACCACGTCGAGCACCACATGTTCCCGATGGTGCCGTTCCACGCGCTGCCGAAGCTGCACGAGGCCGTGAAGGCCGACATGCCGCCGCCATACCGCAGCACGCTGGCCGCGTATGCGGAGATCGTGCCGGCGCTGGTCCGGCAGACGCGCGACCCGACCGATTATGTCGTGCGGCCCGTGCCGGATGCCGCGCGCGCCTGACCGACATCGACTCTTCCAACCCAGGAGACATGCAACATGACGCAATGGATCGACACCGGCGCGCTCGAAGCCATCGACGACGAAGATGTCGCGCGCTTCGACCATGCCGCCCATACGTACGCGATCTACCGCATCGACGGCGAAGTCTATGCGAGCGACGGCCTGTGCACGCACGAGCACGTGCATCTCGCGGACGGGCTCGTGATCGACCACGTGATCGAATGCCCGAAGCACAACGGGCGCTTCGATATCCGCGACGGCCGGCCGCTGTCCGCACCCGCATGCGAGAAGCTGCGCACGTACCGCGCGAAGATCGAAGGCGGCCGCATCCTGATCGAGGTGTGACGCGATGACGAACGACCGGGTGATGGCGATCGTCGGCGCGGGCCACGCGGGCGGCCGCGCGGCGCAGGTGTTGCGCGAATCCGGCTGGGGCGGGCGGATCGTGCTGATCGGCGCGGAGGCGCACCTGCCGTACGAGCGGCCGCCGTTGTCGAAGGGCGTGCTGACCGGCGAACGCAGCGCGGCGCAGTGCCGGTTGCGCGATCCGGAAGCATGGGCGGCCGATCGTATCGAGCCGGTCGTCGCGACGGTCGAGCGCATCGATCCGGGCGCACGCGAAGTGCGCGTGTCGGGTGGGCGCGTGTTCGGCTACGACGCGCTGCTGCTCGCGACCGGCGCCCGCGCGCGTCGCCTCACGATTCCGGGCGCGACGCTGGACGGCGTGTTTGCGTTGCGCACGCTCGACGACGCGGCGGCGCTCGGCACGCGGCTCGTGCCCAATGCACAGGTCGTGCTGATCGGCGGCGGCTTCATCGGCCTCGAAGTCGCGGCGTCGGCGCGGCTGCGCGGGTGCCGCGTGACGGTGCTCGATGCGGCGTCGCGCCTGCTCGGGCGCGCGGTGCCGGAGGCGATCGCGGCGCGCGTGCATGCGCTTCACGAACGGCAGGGCGTGGCCGTTCGCGTGAACCGGAAGCCGGTTGCGATCGAGCGGACGGCGGGCGGCGCGCTGGCCGTCGTGCTCGACGACGGCGACACGCTGATCGCCGACACGGTCGTCACCGGCATCGGCATCGAGCCGGCCGACGAACTGGCGCGTGAGGCGGGCCTCACCGTCGAGCGCGGCATCGTCGTGAACGATCGGCTCGAGACATCGGCGCGCGGCATCTACGCGGCCGGCGACGTCGCGGTGTTTCCGAGTGTGCTGTCAGGGCGACTCGTCCGGCAGGAGACGTGGCTCGGTGCCGAGACCCAGGCGCGCGTTGCCGCGCGCAACATGCTCGGCGCCGACGAGCCGTATCGCGAGACGCCATGGTTCTGGTCGGATCAATACGACGCGCAGTTGCAGGTGGCGGGAGAGCCGGCGCTTGGCGAGCGATCGGTCGCGCGCGTGCTCGGCGACGACGCGGAAATCCATTTCCATTTCGACGCCGGTGCGCGGCTCGTCGCCGCGAGCGGTTTCGGCCGCGTGTCCGGGTTCGTCAAGGACATGCGCGTGGCGAGAATGCTGGTCGAGCGCGGGATCGACGTGAGCCCGTCGGCTGTCGCGGATACGGGGGTGAAGCTGAAGTCGCTGGTATCGGCCGAGTGAGGCCGGAAGCGGAAACGAAGCGGCGAAGCGCGAGGGAAGGTGAACGAAGGAAGGGAAGCAAAACGCGCGGCGATGATTGCCGCGCGTTTCGGTCAAGCGACGATCAGATCGTCGTGTGCAGGTGCAGGTACAGGCCGGCCGCCGCGGCGCCGCCAAGCAGCGGGCCGACGACGGGCACCCATGCATAGCGCCAGTCGCTGTCGCGCTTGCCGGGGATCGGCAGCAGCGCGTGCATGATGCGCGGCGACAGGTCGCGCGCGGGGCTCATCGCATAGCCGGTCGGGCCGCCGAGCGAGATGCCGATGCCGAGCACGAGCAGGCCGACGGGCAGTGCGTCGAGCGCGCCGAGGCCGACTTGCGGCGACGCGAGGTACAGCACGCCGAGGATCAGCACGAACGTGCAGATCGCTTCGGTCAGCACGTTGTGCGTGACGCTGCGGATCGCGGGCGCCGTGCAGAACACCGCGAGCTTCAGGTCCGCATCGGCTTCCTTCGCGAAGTGCTGGCGATAGGCGAGCCACACGAGCAGCGCGCCGGCCATCCCGCCGAGCATCTGCGCGAGGACGTAGCCGCCGACTTTCGACCACGCGAACTTGCCCGCGAGCGCGAGGCTGATGGTGACGATCGGGTTCAGGTGCGCGCCGCTGAACGACGCGGTCACGTAGACGGCGACGAATACGGCCATCGCCCAGCCCATCACGATCACGATCAGGTCCGCGCCTTTGCCCTTGGTCTTTGCAAGCAGCACGTTTGCGACCGCGCCGTTGCCGAGCAGCACGAGGATCGCTGTGCCGATGAACTCTGCAATATAAGGTGACATTGATTGTCTCTCTTGAGTCACGGCGGACTCGCGCATCGCGCGGTCCGCCGGTGTTGTTGTATTTCGTCTGGATTGCTTGGGATTACTGGGTGTCGTCGGCCCATGCCTTCGCGGCACGCACCGCACGCTGCCAGCCCGACATGCAGCGTTCGACGTGCTCCTTCGGCATCGACGGCGAGAAGCGGCGATCGAGCTGCCACTGGTCGCGCACTTCGTCGAGGTTCTTCCAGTAGCCGATCGCGAGGCCCGCGAGGTAGGCCGCACCGAGCGCGGTCGTCTCGGTGATCTGCGGACGCACCGCGTCGACGCCGAGCAGGTCCGCCTGGAACTGCATCAGCAGGTCGTTCGCGCTCGCGCCGCCGTCCACGCGCAGCTCGCCGATGCTGATGCCCGAATCGGCTTCCATCGCGGCCAGCACGTCGAGCGACTGGTACGCGATCGAATCGAGCGCCGCGCGTGCGAGGTGCGCGGAGGTCGTGCCGCGCGTGACGCCGAACACCGAGCCGCGCGCCCGCGCGTTCCAGTGCGGTGCGCCGAGGCCGGCGAACGCGGGCACCAGGTAGACGCCGTCGGTGTGCGGCACGCTCGCGGCGAGCGCTTCGATTTCAGCGGCCGACTTGATGATGCCGACGCCGTCGCGCAGCCACTGCACCACCGCGCCCGCGATGAAGATGCTGCCTTCGAGCGCGTACTGCACGTCGTCGCCGATCTGCCACGCGATCGTCGTGACGAGGTTGTTCTTCGACTCGATCGGCTTGTCGCCGGTGTTCATCATCAGGAAGCAGCCGGTACCGTAGGTGTTCTTCACCATGCCGGACGTCGTGCACATCTGGCCGAACAGCGCCGCGTGCTGGTCGCCCGCGATGCCCGCGAGCGGGATCTTCGATGCGAACACGGTGGTCTTCGTGTGGCCGTAGATTTCCGACGATGCCTTCACTTCCGGCAGCAT
Source organism: Burkholderia sp. Ap-955 (assembly GCF_011753045.1). Taxonomy (NCBI): domain Bacteria; kingdom Pseudomonadati; phylum Pseudomonadota; class Betaproteobacteria; order Burkholderiales; family Burkholderiaceae; genus Burkholderia; species Burkholderia sp. Ap-955. The sequence goes on along the minus strand of NZ_VWWH01000070.1, from coordinate 32,849 downwards.
GCTGCGCGGGATGTCGAGCATGTCGAGCAGTTCGTTGTCCCACTCGCGCGTGTGGATGTTGAACAGCATCGTGCGCGACGCGTTCGTCACGTCGGTCACGTGCAGTTCGTGCTTAGTGAAGTTCCATACGAGCCAGCTGTCGACGGTGCCGAACGCGAGCTTGCCCTGCTTGGCCTTCTCGCGTGCGCCCGGCACGTTGTCGAGAATCCAGCGGATCTTGGTCCCCGAGAAGTACGAATCGATCGGCAGGCCGGTCTTCGCGCGCACCTTCGCCTCGAAGCCCTGTGCCTTCAGCGCATCGCAGAAGTCGGCCGTGCGGCGATCCTGCCAGACGATCGCGTTGTAGACGGGCTGGCCCGTTTCGCGATCCCAGACGATCGTGGTTTCACGCTGGTTGGTGATGCCGATCGCGGCGATCGACGTGCCGTTCAGGCCCGTGCGCGTGACGGCTTCGGCGGCGACGCCGGCTTGCGTCGACCAGATTTCCTGCGGGTCGTGCTCGACCCAGCCGGGTTGCGGGTAGATCTGCTCGAATTCCTTCTGGGCGATCGATACGATATTGCCCTGGCGATCGAACAGCATCGCGCGGGAACTCGTGGTGCCCTGGTCAAGCGCGAGGATGTACTGATCCTGCATGTCTCTCATCTCCATCCGTGGATTTGGCTTAGTTGTGATGCGCGCCGCATGTAGGGCGGCGCGTCGGTGAGTCAACGTCGGTACGGCAACTGCAACTGCATTCCGGTCAGGCTTGCGGCGCGTGCGCGGCGGCGAACCACGCGTCGACCGCGGCGGTCACCGCGTCGAGCGTGCCGGGCGCGACGTGCAGGCCGAGCTTCGAGCGGCGCCACAGCACGTCCTGCGCGCAGGTCGCCCATTCGGCGTCGCGCAGGTAGCGCAGTTCGGCGTCGTAGAGGCCCGGTGCGATTTCGGTGCCGAGATCGGCGAGCGACTTCGCGCCGTCGATCACGCGCTCCGCGCGCGTGCCGTATGCACGGGCATAGCGGCGGGCGAGTGCGGCGGGCAGCCACGCATGGCGTTTGGCGAACGTATCGGCGAATGCGTCGAACTTCGCGTTCGCGATGTCGCCGCCCGGCAGCGCGACGCCGGCCGTCCAGGTCTTCGCGTCGCGGCCGAGCACGCTGCACAGCATGTCGCCGGCTTCTTCCGCGAGCTTGCGGAACGTCGTGATCTTGCCGCCGAACACCGACAGCAGCGGGGCGCCCGCGCCGTCGTCCAGCTCGAGGCGGTAGTCGCGCGTGACGGCCGATGCGTTCGCGGCGTTCTCGTCTTCCAGCAGCGGGCGCACGCCCGAGTAGGTCCAGTGCACGTCGGCCGGCGAGATCTTGCGCTTGAAGTAGCGGTTGATCGAATCGCACAGGTACTGCGTCTCGTCGCGATCGATCGCGACCTTCGCGGGATCGTTCGTGTATTCGACGTCGGTCGTGCCGATCAGCGTGAAATCGTGTTCGTACGGAATCGCGAAGATGATCCGCTTGTCCGGGTTCTGGAAGATGTACGCGTGGTCGTGATCGAACAGGCGGCGCGTAATGATGTGGCTGCCCTTCACGAGCCGCACGCTGTGGTGCGCGCCGCGGCCGAGCGCGCCTTTCAGCACCTCGCCGACCCACGGGCCGGCCGCGTTCGCGATCGCGCGCGCATGCACGACGCGGATCGAGCCGTCGGCGTGCTGCAGTCGCGCTTCCCATTCGTCGCCGCGGCGTTCGGCGGACACCAGCTTCGTGCGCGTCAGGATCTGGGCGCCGCGCTCCTTCGCATCCATCGCGTTCAGCACGACGAGGCGCGCGTCGTCGACCCAGCCGTCCGAATAGACGAAGCCGCGCTTGATCGAATCGATCAGCGGCGCGCCGGCCGCATGGCGGCGCATGTCGATGCCGCGCGAGCCGGGCAGCAGTTCGCGTTTCGCGAGGTGATCGTAGAGGAACAGGCCGATGCGGATCAGCCAGGCCGGACGCAGGTTCGGCATGTGCGGCATCACGAAGCGCAGCGGCCACATGATGTGCGGCGCCGCGCGCAGTAGCGTCTCGCGCTCCTGCAGCGCCTTGCGCACGAGCCCGAACTCGTTGTACTCGAGGTAGCGCAGGCCGCCGTGAATCAGCTTCGTGCTGGACGACGACGTGTGCGACGCGAGATCGTCCTGCTCGCAGAGCATGACCGACAGGCCGCGGCCGGCCGCATCGCGCGCGATGCCCGCGCCGTTGATGCCGCCGCCGACGACGAGCAGATCGTAGCGATTCGGTTGGGTCACCTGCTGTCCTTATCGTCTGAGGGAAATGGTTGAACAGAAAATGTTCGAATTCGAAATTTAACGAACGAAATCGAAAAAGTAAAGTTCGATAAAGCGGGGCCAGTAGCGTGCGGCGCGATCCCGGACGATACTGGCGGAATCGACCGTTTCGCGAGGTGAATCATGCGTATTGGGATGTGGGCCGGCGTGTGCGCCGTCCTTCTGGCGGGGTGCACTGCCGGGATGCCGCCGCTCGCCGGCAACTGGCGCACGCCGTCGTTCGTCGACCTGCAGACGTCATGCGGCGGCACGGCACGGGACTGGGGCGCGGACGCGCAGCCGGTCTACTCGACGCTGTATGACGCGTACGTGGCGAAACGGTATCGCGGGCTGACCGATGCGAACTATTGTGCGTTCGTAAACGAACTTTCGACGCACTATGCGGCGCCCGATGCGGCGGCGCGTGCCGGCTGGATCGCGTATTTCAACGGTGCGCGCGCGCAGGCCATCAGCTGGCGGGCGGCGGTCGATCCGACGCTGCGCGGCGGCTGAAGCAGGCTGCGGCGGGGCGGCGAGAGGGAAGCGGGAAGGGCCGCGCGGCCCGGCATCCGGGCGGCGCGGTCAGGTCAGGAACGGTGTGGTTTTACGAATAGCGGTACTTGATGGATCGCAGCGCGGCGTCGCCGGTTTCGGTCACGCAGTATTTGCGCCCCGAACCGAGTCCTTCCAGACGGACGAGCTGCTGTTCGAGCAGTGCGTCGATTTCGTCCCGATCCATGTGGGTTTGATCGGGAGCGTCCTTCACAAGCAATAGCGTGGCGAATTCATGCGGACTCAGCATCGTTCTCTCCATGGCGACCAGTCAGCCCGCGCGGCCGGCGCGGGCCGACGCGCGATACCCATCGGGGTATGGCTTGGGGGGAAAGCTGTATTCGCCGGCCATGCCATTCGTCCGCGCCCTGGCACAGGCGGAACGGTCGAAATGGGCCGGGGAACTGGAGTCTAGTCGAGCGCGCAGGCAACGACAAATCGGACCCCGTTAATTTTCCCTTTGACAGCCGTGCCACGCGCAAGCGGTTTGCTCGCGACGCCAACTTCTTGATTTCACTTGAAGTTTCGGGTGCGGTGCAGCATCGGAACCGTCACTCGGCGACGTACACCTGGGTGCCGGCGGCCGCCACGGTGTCGGCCATCTCGGGCGGCAGCGGCTTGTCGGTGAAGAGCGCATGCACCTGGCTCAGGTGGCCCTGGCGCACCAGTGCGGGACGGCCGACCTTCGAATGGTCGGTGACGAGATAGACGGTGCGCGCATGCTGCATGATCGCCTCGGCCACGCGCACCTCGCGCGTGTCGAAGTCGCGCAGCGTGCCGTCGGCCTCGATTGCCGACGTGCCGATGATCGCGTAGTCGACCTTGAACTGGCGGATGAAGTCGATCGCGAGTTCGCCGACGATCCCCTTGTCCCACGGCCGCACGATGCCGCCCGTGATCAGCACCTCGCAGTCGGGGTAGCCGCTCATCATCGACGCGACGTTCAGGTTGTTCGTGATCACGTGCAGCCCGTGGTGGCGGTTCAGCGCGCGTGCGACTTCCTCGGTGGTCGTGCCGAGGTTGATGAACAGCGATGCCTGGTCGGGAATGTGCGACGCCGCGAGCGCCGCGATGCGCCGCTTCTCGTCGTGGAACATCCGCTGGCGCGCGGTGTACGACACGTTCTCCGAGCTGGTCGGCAGGCTCGCGCCGCCGTGGTAGCGGCGCAGCAGGTTCAGGTCGGCGAGCCAGTTCACGTCGCGGCGGATCGTCTGCGGCGTCACCGAGAAGTGCGCGGCGAGATCGTCGACGGTCACGAAGCCGTCGCGCTGCACCCATTCGAGCAATTCCTGCTGGCGCGCGTTGAGGGTGAGGCGGGGATCTCGGGTCATGGCTCGATGGTCGTGTCGTGAGACGGAGCGGGTATTGTAAGGGCGGCAACGGTGTTAGGCCGGCCCGGCCCGCAGGGTTGCCGGATATTCATGCGGAAATTGCATGGATTCATTTCACAAATGAATTTGTGCGATTGCGCTGATCGCGCTGCAATGGCGGATTGCCCGCGCACGCGGGGGCGCGTCCGGCGCGATCATTCAGCTTTCGACGAGGTGGAACCGATGACTGGCTTCAACTGGCACAACCCGTATCCGACGACCCGCATTCCGGTGTTCGCGCGCAACGTCGTGTCGACGTCGCACCCGCTCGCCGCGCAGGCGGGGCTGCGGATGCTGTGGAAGGGGGGCAACGCGGTCGACGCGGCGCTGGCCGCCGCGGCCGCGCTCACGGTCGTCGAGCCCGTATCGTGCGGGCTCGGCGGCGACGCGTTCGCGCTCGTGTGGGACGGCGCGCGGCTGTCCGGGCTGAACGCATCGGGCGTCGCGCCGGCCGCATGGAACGTCGACTATTTCCGCAAGCGCCACGGCGAGGCGGGCAACGGAATCGCGAACAAGCCGACGCGCGGCTGGGACACCGTCACCGTTCCGGGCGTGATCGCGGGCTGGGAAGCGCTGCATGCGAAGTTCGGTTCGCTGCCGTTCGCGGACCTGCTCGAACCGGCGATCGAGATCGCGGAGCGCGGCTATGCGGTGCCGCCGATCGTCGCGCACAAGTGGGCGGCCGCGGTGCCGGAACTCAAGGGGCTGCCGGGTTTCGCGGACACCTTCATGCCGCACGGCCGCGCACCGCAGGTGGGCGAGCGCGTGTGCCTGCCGGGCCATGCGCGGACGTTGCGCACGCTGCAGAAGGACGGTGCGCGCGCGTTCTACGAGGGGGCGCTCGCCGAGCGCATCGCCGCGTTCTCCCGCGAAGGCGGGGGCGCGCTGACCGCAGCCGACCTGCAGGCTTACCGGCCCGAATGGGTCGAGCCGATCGGCAAGCGCTTCGGCCGTCACACGATCCACGAGATTCCGCCGAACGGGCAGGGCATCGCCGCGCTGATCGCGCTCGGGATCGCCGAGCACGCGGGCGTGACCGAATGGCCAGTCGATTCGGTCGACTCGCAGCATCTGCAGATCGAGGCGATGAAGCTCGCGTTCGCGGATGTCTATCGCTACGTCGCCGATCCGCGCGCGATGGCGGTCACGCCTGAACAGATGCTCGACGATGCATATCTCGCCGAGCGCGCGAAGCTGATCGACCCCGCGCGCGCGACGCACTTCGCCGCCGGCCGGCCGCATTCGGGCGGCACGGTCTACCTGTCGGCGGCTGACGAACGCGGGATGATGGTGAGCTTCATTCAGTCGAACTACATGGGCTTCGGTTCGGGCGTCGTCGTGCCCGGCACCGGCATCGCGTTGCAGAATCGCGGGCACGGCTTCTCGATGGACCCGGCTTCGCCGAACGTCGTCGCGGGCGGCAAGCGGCCGTTCCACACGATCATCCCGGCGTTCGTCACCGAGGAGGTCGACGGTCGCACCGAGGCCGTGATGAGCTTCGGCGTGATGGGCGGCGACATGCAGCCGCAAGGACACCTGCAGACCGTCGTGCGGATGCTCGGCTATGGGCAGCAACCGCAGGCCGCCTGTGATGCGCCGCGCTGGAAGGTCAACCGCGACTTCACGCTCGACGTCGAGGCAACGATGAACCGCGCGACCGTCGATGCGCTGGCCGCACGCGGCCATACGATCAAGTCGATCGACGATCCTTACATGGATTTCGGTTCGGGGCAGTTCATCTGGCGTCTCGACCGCGACGATCACGAGCGCGGCTACGTGGCCGCGAGCGACAGCCGGCGCGACGGTCTGGCGGCCGGTTTCTGACGGATTGCCGCCGGCTTTCGCCGGCATGTCGTGCGCTTCGCGGGCGGCCGAATGGTCGCCCGTTTCGTTTTCGGCAAGCCCGTATCGCCGCGCGGGTGCAAGCGGTTTGAAGGACTCGTCTAACGAACGGCAACAGACGCCGTGGAACTGCGCCTGTCAGGTATGGTCAGTGCTCTGGAGCACGAACATCAAAGTCCGGCTAAGATGCCAGCATGGTTCGGCCGGACCAATCCACTATAAACGCAAGTAAAACGCCGCCAGCGGGAGGGTCGGCGCCTGTGCCGAAGGCATGGGCCGGCCCCCGCGCGACGACTGGGAGCGCACCACCATGGACACCAAAACGACGCATGTGATGCCGTGGCGAATCGAGGACATCGACCTGAACCGGATCGATCGTCAACGTGCCGCCGCGAACGAGGATCTGTTGCTGCTGCTGTGCGCGTCGTCGTTCATCGAAAGCGGCTCGGATCTCTACACGAGCAATCTGAGCCAGTTCTTCAACGACGATCCGGAAGTCTCCGCATGGCTCAACAATGCATGGGAGCACGAAGAATTGCAGCACGGGCGCGCGCTGAAGGCGTACATCGCGCACGTGTGGCCGGAGTTCGACTGGGATACCGCATTCGCGAACTTCTTCGCCGAGTATTCGCAGACCTGCAAGGTCGAGGCGTTCGAGAAGACCCGCGCGCTCGAGATGGTCGCGCGCTGCGTCGTCGAGACGGGCACGGCCACGCTCTATCGTGCGATCAACGAATGCTCGGACGAGCCCGTGCTGAAGGAAATCACCGACAACATCCGTACCGACGAAGTGCGCCACTACAAGCACTTCTTCAAGTTCTTCAAGAAGTACAACCAGGTCGAAGGCAATGGCCGCCTTGCGGTGCTCGGCGCGCTGGCGCGCCGCGTGATGGAAATCAAGAACGAGGATTCGGAGATCGCGCTGCGCCACGTGTTCGCGGTCCGCTATCCGGATCGTGTCGGCGACAGCCAGTACAACCGCGAACGCGCCGCGCGCATCAGCACGCTCGTGCGGCGCAACCTGTCGGCCGACATGTGCGTGAAGATGCTGCTCAAGCCGCTCGACCTGCCCGCGAAGATCCAGCCGGGCGTTCACTATCCGCTCACGAAGATCACGCGGCACGTGTTCCTGCGCTGATCGCCGCAGCGTGGCCCGACGCGCGTATGCTCGGGCTTCTTCATCCGCTTGTCCACCGGGGCCACGCCATCATGACCGATACCCATCGCCACGCGCTCGAACAATGGACGTTCGATGCGTGGCCGCCGGCCGTCGTCTCGTTGTTCGACGGTACCGCGCTCGAACGTCATGCCGACTTCGCCGCCTCGCTGATCGTCGAGACCGACGATGGCCAGTTGCGCACGACGCTGCTCGGCGTCGGCGAGATCTATGCACACGATGCGCGCACGCTGCTGCTGGCGCTCTGGCCGCAGTCGCGGGCGGCGCGCGCGATCGCGCAACGGCGGTCGGCCGCGTTGACGCTCGTCGCGGACGGCGCGTTCTTTCAGGCGCAATTGAGGATGGCGCCGCTCGAAGGAGACTTCGGCGGACTGGCCGGATTCGCTGCGACGATCGCGCACGGCGATGCGCAGCGGGTCGGCTATGCGCGTCTCGCGACAGGTGTCACGTTCACGCTGGAAGGGGAGCGCACCGAGGTGCTCGCGCGCTGGCAACGCCAGGTCGAGCACCTGCGGCGCGCAGCCGCACGGTTTCAGTGACCGCGCTGGCCGCTGCGCGACGAACGGTTGCGGTTCGCGTGCGCGGCATTGCCGTTCGCCGGGCGTGCGCTGTTGCCGCCGCCGGCCGGACGTCCGCCGTTGCCGCCGGCGCCGCCTTGCCCTTGCGTGCGCGGCTTCGCGGCTTTCTGCTGCGAAGCCTTCGGTTGCGATGCCTTCGATTGCGCGTTGCCGTCGCGCTTCGCGGCCGGCTGGCCTGAGCCGCCCGCGCGCGGCTGGCGATTGCCGCCACCACCGCCACCGCCGCGCGGCTGTTGCTGCCCGCGGCGCTGCTGGATCGGCTCCGGCTTCGCGTTCGGATCGGGTTCGAAGCCCGCGATCACTTCCTGCGGAATCTCGCGCTTGATCAGCCGCTCGATGTCGCGCAGCAACTGCTTCTCGTCGACGCACACGAGCGACACGGCTTCGCCGGTCGCACCCGCGCGGCCCGTGCGGCCGATCCGGTGCACGTAGTCTTCCGGCACGTTCGGCAGGTCGAAGTTGACGACGTGCGGCAGCTGGTCGATGTCGATCCCGCGCGCGGCGATATCGGTCGCGACGAGCACCTGCAGCGTGCTGTTCTTGAACTCCGCCAGCGCGCGCGTGCGGGCCGACTGGCTCTTGTTGCCGTGGATCGCCATCGCGCTGATGCCGTCCTTCGTCAGCTGCTCGGCAAGCCGGTTCGCGCCGTGCTTCGTGCGCGTGAACACGAGCACCTGGAACCAGTTGTGTTCGCGGATCAGGTGCGTGAGCAGTTCGCGCTTGCGGTCGCGGTCGACCGGGTGGATCTTCTGCGCGACGCTTTCGGCGGTCGTGTTGCGGCGTGCGACCTCGATCAGTGCGGGCGAGTCGAGCAGGCTGTCGGCGAGCGCCTTGATCTCGTCGGAGAAGGTGGCCGAGAACAGCAGGTTCTGGCGCTGCGGCGGCAGCTTCGCGAGCACGCGCTTGATGTCGTGGATGAAGCCCATGTCGAGCATCCGGTCGGCTTCGTCGAGCACGAGGATGTCGAGGTCCGACAGGTCGATCGTCTTCTGCTGCATGTGATCGAGCAGGCGGCCCGGCGTCGCGACGACGATGTCGACGCCGCGCTTGAGCGCATCGATCTGCGGATTGATGCTGACGCCGCCGAACATCACGGTCGAGCGCAGCTTCAGGTACTTGCTGTACGCACGGACGCTTTCCTCGACCTGGGCGGCGAGTTCGCGCGTCGGCGTGAGGATCAGCGCGCGCACTGCGCGCTTCGCGCCGCGATGTTCCGCGTAGAACGTATGCAGGCGTTGCAGGATCGGCAGCGTGAAGCCGGCGGTCTTGCCGGTGCCCGTCTGCGCGCCGGCGAGCAGGTCGCCGCCGCCGAGGACGGCGGGGATCGCCTGTTGCTGGATCGGGGTCGGCGACGTGTAGCCGAGCTCGTTGACCGCCTTGACCAGCGGTTCGGCCAAGCCGAGAGATTCGAAAGACATAGATACCACTCTTCAGTTTTATGATCGGCGACGTCTCGCGCGGCCCGCGCGGGAGGGGACATCGCAAAAAGCAAAATGCAAAAGGGCGCGGCCGCGGTTTCCCGCAGCCGCGCCCCGTGTGTGTCCGCCGCTTCTTAGTCGAGCGGCGCGGAACGCAGGTCGCTCACCTGTTGCGGCGAGATCGGCGTACCGTTGTTGCCCCACGACATCCGGATATACGTGACGACCGCCGCCACTTCCTGGTTCGACAGCGACTGTGCGAACGGCGGCATCCCATACGGACGCGGATTCTTGAACGTGCTCGGCGGATAGCCACCGTTCAGCACCATGCGGATCGGGTTGACGGCCGATTCCATCATGATCGAGTGGTTGCCCGCGAGCGGCGGATAGGCCGGCGGCTTGCCTGCGCCGGTTTCGGCGTGGCAGGTCGCGCAGTTGTCCGCGTAGATCTTCTTGCCCTGGTCGAACAGCGCGTTGCCGAACTGCTTCGACGGCTCGTACTGCATGTTCTTCGGCGCTTCAGCCTTCTGCGGGATCGACTTCAGGTACGTCGACATTGCGCGCGTATCTTCGTCGGTCATGTACTGCAGGCTGTTGTGAACCACGTCCGCCATCGGGCCGAATACCGCGCCCTTCTGCGACACGCCGGCCTGCAGCAGGTCGGACAGCTCCTGCACGTGCCAGTCGCCGAGGCCGAGTTCCTTGTCGTTCGTCAGCGACGGCGCATACCAGTTCTGCAGCGGGATCAGGCCGCCGGCAAACGCCGACCCCGTCACCGGGCCGCCCATCATGTTGATCGACGTGTGGCACATCGAGCAGTGGCCGAGGCCTTCGACGAGGTACGCGCCGCGGTTCCATTCGACCGACTTGGTCGGATCCGGCTTGTATTCGCCTTCCTTGAAGAACAGCGTACGCCAGCCGATCAGCAGGTTGCGGTTGTTGAACGGGAACTTCAGTTCATGCGGACGGCTCGGCACCGACACCGGCGGGACCGAACGCAGGTACGCGTAGATCGCGTCCGAATCCGCACGCGTGACCTTCGTGTAGCTCGCGAACGGGAAGCCCGGGTAGAGCAGGCTGCCGTCCTTCGAACGACCGGTGTGCATCGCGCGGTAGAAGTCGTCCGACGTCCACTTGCCGATGCCATCCTTGTCGTCCGGCGTGATGTTCGGCGTGTACATCGTGCCGAACGGCGTCGCCATCGGCAGGCCGCCCGCGAACGACTTGCCGCCGCGCACGGTGTGGCACGCGATACAGTCGCCGACGCGCGCGAGGTATTCGCCCTTCTTGATCAGCGCGGCCTGGTCGGCCGGCGTGGCCGCGACGGCGGAAGCGCCGTGCAGCGTGTCGTTGCCCGGCCACAGGACCGGCACGAGGGCGGCAGCCGCGACGATCGCGACGGCCGAGAGTGCAAACAGGGACTTGCGTTTCATTGTGTCTGTCTCCCTTGCCTTATTGCGGTTCGCTGCCGCAGGCGAGCGGAGTCTTCATCGAACGCGCCGGAGCCGGCACGGGGTTGGCGGGCGCCGGTTGCGCGGCGAGCCATGCGGTCACGGCCGTCACGTCTTCGTCGGAAAGCTTCGAAGCGACTTCATGCATGCAGTCGGGCGCCTTCGCGTGGCGGTTGCCCGAACGCCATGCACCGATCTGCGCGCTCAGGTAGTCGGCGTGCAGGCCGACCAGGCCCGGGATCGCCGGCTGCATGCCGGTCAGCGTCGCGCCGTGGCAGGCCACGCAGGCCGGCAGCTTGCGGGACGGGTCGCCTTGCGTGACGAGCTGCTTGCCGCGCGCGAGCGTCGCGGCCGGCAGCGTCGGCTTCGCCGGCGCCGGGTACGGCGGGCGTTCGGCCGAGAAGTGCTCGGCCATTTCACGCAGGTAGTCGTCGTTCAGGTACGTCAGCAGGTAGTTCATCGGCGGGTACTTGCGCCGGCCATCACGGAAGTTGACGAGCTGGTTGTACAGGTACTCGGCCGGCTTGCCGGCAAGACGCGGGAAGTAGTCGTTGTCCGTGCCCTGGCCATGGACGCCGTGGCAGGCCGTACAGCCGCGCACGCGCTCGGCCATGGTATCGGGCGCCTTGAGCGGCGCCTGCTGGGCGTGCGCTTGCTCCGTGGGCTTGGTCTGCGCTTGGGCAGCGCTCATAAGGCCCGCGCTGCCGAACATCAGAACGGCGAGCAGCGGACGGAAGAGGCGTCTTGAAGACACACGAGACTCCATGTTTATTCGACGGGGACCTGTTGTCCGGGCTACGATCGGCTCGGCGCATGACGGCAAGGCAGCCGGGCTGCTGCGACGCGGCATTCTATCATCGATGGGTAATGACGGCTATTTGGCAAAAGGACATCGGTTCCTGTCCGTTTGCGACTTGCGACAATTTGACGCGCATTGCGAAGTGTCGGTGTGAACCGGCGTGCGTTTTCACCATCGAAGACCGTACACTCGCGGGTCGCGCGGCGCCGCCTCCGCCGCAGGTCCAGTCATTTCTCCCGTTTCCGGATTCATCGATGACGTTTTCTACCATGCCGTTGCCTTCCTCACGCTGTCCGTCCCGTTGCCGTCGCTCCGTCGGCCTGCCGCTTTCGGGAGGGTGTGCGCGATGAAGTTCGACAGCTTGTGGATCGGTCAGGTCGCGCTCGCGGCGCTGATGGACGCGGCGCTCGCGATGGCGGTCGGCTCGGCGCTGCTCAAGGCATGGCTCGGCAAGGACGGTGCGCGTCCGGTCGTCGCGCCGTCGCATCCCGCATGGCTGCGCGCGCAACATTCGCTGGTCGCGGCGGCATTGGCGCTGGTGCTTGCGGATCTCGGCTGGCTCGTCTACGAGGCGGCGACGATGAGCGGGGCGGGGCTCGGCGGCGCGTTCGCCGCGATTCCCGTGATGCTGATGCAGACGCATACGGGCTTCGCGTGGAGCGTCGCGTTCGCCGGCGCCGTCGTGCTCGCGATCGTCGCGCTGGCGAAGCCGGAGGGCCCGGCCGCGCACGCGGTGCTGTGGCTCGCGGTGATCGTGGTCGCGGCCGGCAAGGCATCGCTCGGCCATGCGGCCGATACGGGCGCGCTGTCCGCGGCGGTCGGCGTGCAGACGCTGCACCTGCTCGCAACGGCCGTATGGGGTGGGCTCGTGCTCGCGGGCGGGCTCGCGGTGCTGCCGGCGCTCGGTTCGTCGGTCGCGCGCGGCGCGCTGATCCGCATCGGCCAGCACCTGTCGCGCACGTCGATCGTCGCGGTCGTCTTCTTGCTCGGCACCGGCGCGCTCAATGCGATCCGCGGGCTCGGCGGTTCGCTCGCGCCGCTCGACGGCAGCACGTGGGGGCGCGTGTTGCTGCTGAAGCTGCTGCTCGTCGCGCTCGCGCTCGTGCTCGGCGGCCTGAACCGCTTCGCGGCGCTGCCGCGCCTGCGCCGCACCGCGTCGACCGAGGATGCGCACACGTTCCGCAACATCCTGCATCTCGAAGCGCTGACGATGATCGGCGTGTTCGTCGCGGCCGCCGTGCTGTCGTTCAGCGTGCCGGGGTTCGCGGCACTCGGCTGACGGCAAGGCGCGCACGGCGTAGCGCAAGGCCGCCGTCGCGTACCCGGCACGTGCCGGACATCACACTGCGCACGCAAAAACGGCTGCCCGTCGGGCAGCCGTTCTCGAATCGATACTGACCGCGCGGGTCGCAGCCGCGCGCTGCGCATCGCGCTCACCACTCAGCGACGCTGCCGTCCTCGTGACGCCACACCGGGTTGCGCCAGCGGTGCCCCGTCTTCGCCATCTCGCGCACCTTCTCCTCGTTCACGTCGATGCCGAGCCCCGGGCCCTGCGGGATCGCGACGAAGCCGTCCTCGTAGCGGAACACCTCGGGGTTGCGCAGGTAGTCGAGCAGGTCGTTGCCCTGGTTGTAGTGGATGCCGAGGCTCTGCTCCTGGATGAACGCGTTGTAGCTGACCGCGTCGAGCTGCAGGCACGCGGCGAGCGCGATCGGACCGAGCGGGCAGTGCAGCGCGAGCGCGACGTCGTAGCTCTCCGCGAGCGTCGCGATCTTGCGGCACTCGGTGATGCCGCCCGCGTGCGACGCGTCCGGCTGGATGATGTCGACGTAGCCGCCCGCGAGGATGTGCTTGAAATCCCAGCGCGAGTACAGCCGCTCGCCGAGCGCGATCGGCGTGTTGGTCTGGTTGACGATGTCGCGCAGCGCCTCGGCGTTCTCCGATAGCACCGGCTCCTCGATGAACATCAGCTTGTACGGGTCGAGCTCCTTCGCGAGCACCTTCGCCATCGGCTTGTGCACGCGGCCGTGGAAGTCGACGCCGATTCCGACATGCGGGCCGACCGCGTCGCGCACCGCCGCGACGTTCGCGATCACCTGCTCGACCTTGTCGTAGGTGTCGACGATCTGCAGCTCCTCGGAGCCGTTCATCTTCACGGCCTTGAAGCCGCGCTCGACCACCGCGCGCGCATTGTTCGCGACGTCGCTCGGCCGGTCGCCGCCGATCCACGAATACACCTTGATGCGATCGCGCACCTGGCCGCCGAGCAGCGCGTGCACGGGCACGCCGTGATGCTTGCCCTTGATGTCCCACAGCGCCTGGTCGACGCCCGCGATCGCGCTCATCGTGATCGGGCCGCCGCGGTAGAAGCCCGCGCGGTACATCACCTGCCAGTGATCCTCGATCAGCAGCGGATCGCGGCCGACGAGGTAGTCGGCCAGTTCCTGCACGGCGGCCTCGACCGTGTGCGCGCGGCCTTCGACGATCGGCTCGCCCCAGCCGACGATGCCCTCGTCGGTTTCGATCTTGAGGAACAGCCAGCGCGGCGGGACGACGAAGGTTTCGAGGCGGGTGATTTTCACGGTGCGAGTCTCCAGGGTTGACCGGCGCGGGCAGTCGGGCGCGGCGCACGGTCGCGTGCTTTCATGGTTATCCTAGCGCAGCCCGGTAAAAAATAGTATTAATAGCACTATTGTGCAGATAGTGGGCAGCCGGCACGCCCGGGTACCGGCATAACGGAGAACGATCATTCGACGCGACCTGCATGGACAAACGGCCTTCCGGCTCGCCACAGCGATCCTGCGCGGCGACTACCCGCCCGAGTCGCTGCTGCCGAGGGAACCCGACCTGATGGTGATGTACGGCGTGAGCCGGACGGTGATGCGCGAGGCGCTGCGTACGCTCACGTCGAAAGGGCTCGTCGAGTCGCGGCCGAAGATCGGCACGCGCGTGCGGCCGCGCGGCGTATGGAACCTGCTCGACGCCGACCTGCTCGACTGGTACGCGCGTGTCGCGCCGCCGATCGCGTTTGCGCTGAAGCTGCAGGAAATGCGCGAGATGGTCGAGCCGTACGCGGCCGCGCTTGCCGCGCGCATGCATACGCCGGAGACGTTCGACGCGATCGACGGCGCGGCGCGTGCGATGGCCGCCGCGCGCAACGTCGACGAATGGGTGCGCGCCGACCTGCGCTTTCACCTGAGCGTGCTCGAGGCCGGCGGCAACGAACTGCTGGTGCCGCTCGGCACGCTGATCGATCGCACGCTCGAGGCGCAACTGCATCTGAATGCGCGCCGCGCGGACGTGTACAACGCGTCGCTCGCCGAGCACACGGCCGTCAGCGATGCGATCCGCGTGCGCGACGAGGACGGTGCGCGCCGCGCGATGGCGGCGCTGCTCGCGGTGACGCGCGCACGGATCGAGATGTCGTGACGGGGAAGGGCCGGCCGTGCGGCGCCGTCAGGCGTTCGCGCAGCCGCCCGGCTTGTAGATGCGTTCGGTGGACGCCGGGTACTTCGCGAGCAGGCTCGCCGGCCGCCGCGGGCGCACGACCAGGTCGCCGCCGCAGTTCGGGCAACGGCCCTTCAGCACGTCGTCGGCGCAGGTCGCGCAGAACGTGCATTCGAACGTACAGATGCGTGCATCGGCCGAATCGGGCGGCAGGTCCTTGTCGCAGCATTCGCAGCCGGGGCGCAGTTCGAGCATGACGGTTTTCCTTGGTTTGGGCAGGGTCGGGACGGGCGCCGCACGGACATTGCGTGCGGCGCATGTGCGCGCTACTGTACCTGCTTGGATCGGCCCGGCCAACGGTGTTCCGCCGGGGCGCCGTCGATGCGCACGGGCCGCACCGGGAGACGACCATGCTTTATCGCGGAAGCTGTCACTGCGGCGACGTGAAGTTCGAGGCGGAAGGCGACCTGCAGGGCGTGATGGCGTGCAACTGCTCGATCTGCCAGCGCAAGGGCGCGCTGATGTGGTTCGTGCCGCGCGACCACATGACGCTCCTCACGCCCGACGAACATCTCGCCACCTACATGTTCAACAAGCACGTGATCCAGCACCGCTTCTGCAAGCGCTGCGGGATTCACACGTTCGGCGAGGGCGTCCACCCGAACGGCACCGCGATGGCCGCGATCAACGTGCGCTGTCTCGAGGGTGTCGATATCGACGCGCTGCCGGTCACGCACTACGACGGCCGCTCGCACTGAGCGGCGCACCGGCGCATGAACGGACGCGCGGCCGTCAGGACGGTTGCGCGGTAGCGGCGCCCGGCGCGGGCGTCTCCGCCTGCGGGGCGGGGCCCGCGGTGCGCGTGCCGGCCGGGCGCTCGATCAGCGGCGCGAGCGCCGGCGCCATCGATTTCAGCAGCTGCACGGCCATCGCGCTCGTGAAGTCGTAGCGCGCCGCATACGGCTCGTGCGCCGTTGCGGTCAGGACCCCGAAGAACCGGTCGCCGAGCACGAACACGAAGGTGCCGCTGCGGTTCACCTTGCGCGACTCGATCAGCCGCGCGCCGCGCGCATAGACGTTGAAGCGCTGGTCGCCCGTCCCCGTCTTGCCGTACACGTCGAGCGTCTTGCCGTCGGGCAGCGTGAAGCCGCCCGCGAGGCGGCGCGCGGTGCCGTTGAGCACGACGTCGCGCAGCAGCGTGTGCGCCACGTTGACGATCTCCGGCGACAGCGTCGGCTGCGGCTGCGCGGTCGCGCGCACGAAGCGCGTTTCGTACGGCGTGCCCTTCGCGAAGTCGAGCCGCGTGATCGTCTCGGTCGGTGCTTTCTGGCCGTCGTTCGCGATCAGGCCGATCAGTTTCGCGAGTGCGTCGGGCTGGTCGCCCGACGCGCCGATCGCGGCCGCGTACGACGGCGTGACTTCCGCGAACGGGTAGCCGAGCGCGCGCCACGACTTCGTGATCTCCGCGTACGCGCGCAGCTCGACCATGCGGCGGATGCGGCGGTCCTGGGTCGCGTGGTAGCGCGTCTTGTACAGCCACGAATACGTGTAGAAGCGTGCATCGCGGCTGTCGCGCTGGACGTCGGCGAGCGGCGCTGCCGGGTGCGCACGCAGGTAGTTGAGCGTCCACAGCGCGAGCGGATGCACGCTCGCGATGTAGCCGCGATCGTTGAGGTTGAAGCGGTCGATCGCGTACTTCGCGTAGAGCTTGGCGAGATCGTCGTCGGACAGCGTCGCGGCCGGCGTGCCCTTCAGTTGCACGCGCATCTGCGCGTCGAACCACGCGAGCGATTCGTTCGGTGCGACGCTGCGCAGCACCGTCGCGATCTTCGGCGGTGATTTGCGCACGTCCTTCAGCATTAGCGCGAGCGCGTCGTCGGGCGCCTTGCCCGCATAGCGCGTGTAGTAGCGCTTCACGTAGACTTGGCTTTCGCCGTCGACGAACTGCTGCAGGTAATGCCGGCGCTGGTCGGGATCGCCGAGCCACGATGACGACGGGCCGGCCGCCTGCAGCGTCTCGTAGTGGACGATGTCGCGCATCAGCCGCACGAACACGAGGTTCACCGAATGCTCGAACGCCGTGTGCAGCGTCAGGATGCGGCCGTTGTCCGACTTCTCGAAGTTCGAGAATACCTGCGCGCCGCCACCCGTGTAGAACACGTCCGGGCTCGCCGAATACTTGCGTTCGACGGCCGCATCGAGCATTGCCTGCAGCGAGCGGTCGCGCGTATGCGACAGGTAGTCGAGCGCCCAGCGCGACAGCCCGTCGATCGGGTCGGGCTTCACGCGCGCCAGCTCCGCGTTCGACAGGTTCGCGTAGCGCGCGTGCAGGTCGGACACGATCTGCAGGTAGGTGATCAGCGTACGCAGTTTCGCGGTCGAGCCGAGGTTGATGCGGCCGCCGCGATTGACGTCGAACGGCTCGTTCACGCTGTCCGTCTGCACGCGCAGCAGATTCGCGCCGTTGCGGCGTTCGTACAGCGTGAAGCTGTACGTGAGGTGCGACGGGTCGTCCTTCGGCGCGAGCATCTCGTAACCGTACAGGCCGGCCTTCTGCGCCCCGTCGCGCGTCGACGCCTGGGCGAGCCGTTCGGCGACCGCCTGCTGCACGCCGTTGTCGAGCGTGCTGGTCGCCTGCAGATCGAACTGGTCGAGCTGGTACAGGTCGCTGATGCCGAGCGCCGACAGCAGCGACGCGCGCGCGGACGTCACGGCCTTGCGCGACACGAACGACTGCACGTGCGCGGCGGCCGGCGGCGCACTGCGTTCGATCTGCGCGTCAAGCGCGGCGTCGCGCAGCGCGGGTGAGATCACGCCGCCGTTCGACAGCAGCCGCAGGTAGCTGTCGGTGAGCTTCTGCAGCGCCGGATAGCCGCTGTTGAGGAAGTACGACGGCGCACGCTGCGCGATGATCAGCGACAGCACCTCGCGGAACGCCTTGCCCTGTTCGTCGACGTTGTCGCCGGTCGTCGGTGCGGACAGGATCCGGTTCACGTCGTTGAAGTCGCGGCCATACCACGCGGCGAGGCCGTCGCCGAGGCCGGTGATTTCGCCGATATGCGGCCGCGCGGCGAGCGGTACCGAGTTCAGGTAGCGCACGACGATGGTGCGGCGCGCGAGCATCGTCTGCGGGCCGTTCAGGTACGCGCGCACCGACGCGGACGCGATCTGCCGCAGCTTCTCGGGCGGCGTCGCGGTGCGCCCCTCGGGCGAATGGCGGAACTTCTCGATCTGCGTCGCGAGCGTGCTGCCACCCGGGCGCGCCTGATGGCGGTTGACGACGTGCAGCGCCTGGTCGGCGACCGCGCGGCCGAAGCGCCCCCAGTCGATTGCCGGGTTGCGGTTCGGTTGGTTCGCGTCGAGCAGGTAGCGATCCTCGATGAACAGCAGCGAATCGGCCACCACGCGCGGCACCAGGTCGAAATCGGCGTAGACGCGCTGCGGGAACACGGTCGCGAACAGCGGCGCGCCGGTCGAGTCGAACAGCATCAGGCCCGCCTGATCCTTTTCTTCAAACGGGAGGAACAATCCGCGCTCGCCGAGCGACAGCATCCGCTGCGAATCGCGCGCCTGCTTGCCGACGACGAAGCCGCGCGCGAGCAGCCGCTCCTGGAACGCCGGAATCATCGCGTAGCCGAGGCGCTGGTCGTATGGGCCGTTCGCGGGGAAGCGGATGTGATCGCTCGGGCCCGTCTCGACCGTGTAGCCGACGTCGCGGGTGAGCTCGGACAGGTAGCGCGCCTGCAGCCGGGACGTTTCGATCTCGCTCTGCACGAGTCGCGCAACGATCGCCATGGCGATCAGCAGCGCGGCCAGCAAAGACCACTTGACCCACGTCCAGACCGATGCGGGACCGGTCACGCGCGGCAGGATACGATTCAGCGGCCGATTCATGGCGGCGTCTCCCTGAAGGCGCGGGCTCCGGCCGCACCCCATTAAGGATTAGTGTAGTCCTCCGCAGCGGGCTGCCAAGGACGTTCACTACCGAGATGCGTGGGCGCAACGCACGTGCCTGGGACGCGCTGTCACCCGCGTCGCGCTGCGGTGGTGCATGCCGTCGCAGCGTAACGTTTGCGCGTTTCGTGGCCGGGAGCACCCGTGTGTCGGGATGCGTCGGCGGGCCGGCCCGGAAGGCCGGGCAGGCGGGCAATGCACCGGTTTCGTGCGGTGCGTCGGAGCGACAATTGGGATCGGACCCCGACCGTAAAACTGTGTCCGGTGCACGGCGATGCTGCGGGTTTCCGTGATGGTCGCGCGTGTCGGTCACGGGTACGATCGCGGGATATGCGGCGCATTTCCGCTTTTGCCGGGAGTCCCATGCCGATCCACCCCGTCGCGCTCGTTTGCACGGCCATCCTCGGGCTGCTGCTGTTCGGGCTCGGGCTCGTCGTGTCCGTCACGCGCTTCCGGTGCACCACCGGTTCCGGGTGTGCGGCCGATCCGGCGAACGGGTTGCACAAGATCGTGCGCGCGCACGGCAACACGGCCGAATACGCGCCGTTCCTCGCGGTGCTGTTTCTCTACTTCGGCGCACACGATCCATCGCGCACGATCCTGGCGCTGATCGTCGCGGCGACCGCGTGCCGTTGCCTGCTCGTGATCGGTTTGCTCGCGTGGCCGACGATGGCCAACCCGAATCCCGTGCGTTTCGTCGGCGCGCTCGGTACGTATCTGTGCGGCGCCGCCCTGTGTCTCGCGCTGTTCGTCTGAGTGGTGGCGGCCGGCGGCATACGGCACGGCGCCTGATCCGGGAGGCGGCTGCGACGAGCGGTGATATGCTCGCGGGACGCCCGCGATCGACGGGCAGATTCCGACTGCCTGCGCGCTGCCGCGTTGCACGGCATTTCCGAGGGAAGAACCGACAACATGAGCCGCAAATTCATTCTGAAGGGTGACACGACCGACCACGGCGGCGTCGTGCTCGAAGGGATCGCCAATTCGTCGTTCGACGGACGCGAACTCGCCTATCTCGGCGCGCCGGTGTTCTGCGCCGCCTGCAAGTCGCCAGGCGTGATCGTGTCCGACGGCGGCGAGCGGACGATGACCGTGATGGGCAAGGTCGTCGCGCTCGAACATGACCTGTGCCAGTGCCTGTGCACGCCTCAGCCGAAGCTGATCGCGTCGCAGGCCACCGGGACGATCACCGGATGAAACCCGCCGTGCGGAGGCGGTTGCCCTCCGCGCGGCATCGACGCACGGCCGCCGGCCGCCAGACGCTGCCTTCGGTTTCGATCACGAGGATGCGTGCTTCGCCGAGCGGATGCGCGACGTGCTCGGTGCCGGCCGATGCGTGGAACACGTCACCCGTTTCGAGCACCGTCGCGTGCTCGACGCCTGATTCGCGATAGCGCCTCTCGGCGCGACCGTCGAGCACCGCGAACACCTCCTCGCCGTCGTTCACGTGCCATCGATACGGCTGGTCGGTCCAGTGCAGGCGGACCGTGATGCCGTTCAGGTTCGCGATGTCGAGCGCACCCCACGCGCGGTCCGCCGTGAACGCGGCGCTGCGGATGATGTTCATCGATGGGTTCTCCGGCGCGGATGCGCGTCGTCTTCCAGTCTTCCGTCAATTTTTCGGTGTCCGCATTCAGCGCGACATCGTGTGCAGCGCCTGTGGGGGCGGGCGCGTATTCGAGTTGGAGCTGGATCGCCTGTGCTGCTTCGTCGCCGGCCAGTTCCGCGGCGATCGTCAGTGCGAAGTCGGTTCCGGCCGTGACGCCGCCGCCCGTGATCAGGTTGCCGTCGCGCACCACGCGCTCGGTGCACGCCAGCAATGCAGCCATGCGGCGCAGGCGGTGGCCGAACGGGGTTCAGGCCGGCGGTTCCCGGGTGCCCGACGGGCTGCCGGAACGGCAGGCCGGATAAGTGAGGTCGGGTTTTGGGTGCGTGCACGTGAAATATTCGATCACGTGATCGACGAAAAGGCGTGTCTTGCGCGGGAAGTGCCGGCGGCTCGGATACGCGATGTTCATCTCGAGATCGTCGACGCAATAGCCGCCGAGCAGCGGCAGCAGCCGGCCGTCGCGGAGGTCGTCCTCGACGAGGAAGCGCGGGAGGATCGCGACGCCCATGCCGTTCAAGGCGAGTTGCCGGATCAAGCCTAGGTTGTTCGATGCTGCCGACTTGTTCGGGCGCACGGCGAAGCGCATATTGCCGAGGTCGAACGTCACCGATTCGCCCGCGTAGTCCGACTGGAACAGCAGGCACGCATGATGCTCGAGATCGCGCGGATGCACGGGCTGGCCATGCCGGTCGACGTATTCGCGCGACGCGCAGATGACGAGGCCGAATCGCGTGAGGACTCGCCGCACGGTGCTGGCGCCGGTGATGCGCTGCGTGATCAGCAGCCCGACGTCGAATCCTTCCGACACGAGGTCGACATGCCGGTCGACGACCGTCACTTCGGGCACGACTTTGGGATGCTGGCGCTTGAATGTGTCGAGCGCCGGGGCGAGCATCTGGATGCCGAACATCACGGGCGCAACGATCTTGAGCGAGCCGATCGGCTCATGGTTCAGCGATGCGATCCTCTCTTCGACGCAATCGATCTCGTCGATCAAGCGGCGCACCTGCTCGAAATACAGGCGTCCGGCGTCGGTGAGCGACAGGTTGCGCGTCGTGCGGTTCAGCAGGCGCGCGC
This sequence comes from Burkholderia sp. Ap-955, assembly GCF_011753045.1. Classification (NCBI taxonomy): domain Bacteria; kingdom Pseudomonadati; phylum Pseudomonadota; class Betaproteobacteria; order Burkholderiales; family Burkholderiaceae; genus Burkholderia; species Burkholderia sp. Ap-955. The sequence continues at coordinate 11,291 of NZ_VWWH01000070.1, read as the reverse complement.
CGAGCCGGTTTTCCAGGCTCAGGAGCAGGCGGGTGGCGGACGAGTTGGAAATGTGCAGGTCGGCGGCGGCTTTTGCGAAGCTCTGCATTTCGGCGACCTTGACGAACAAGCGCATCGACTGGAGTTCATCCATGTTTTTTGATGTTGATCAGTGAATTTATCTTTATTGAATTGTATTCCTCTGTTTTTTAATTAACGAAACGCCATGAGGCAATTGTGTTTTATCGAACCGGGTAAGAATTCAAGGCGGAGGCGGCGAGATTCTGAAAGGTTTTGTGGCGCGCTGAAGCCTTGTGGGCGTTGCTTGGCGGACGCGCTCGTATGAATTTGTCGCGCCGGATTTTCGGGATAATTGGCCGGTAATTTATTGAGATAATCGGGCCGGCTGGATTATTCGGGCTGATTTTCGTACTTGTACTAAATCAATTTTAGGCATTGTACGAGCGTTGTTCTGGCGATATCGGGCTGCATTGCGCAATGCGATTGCCTTTCGCGCCCGCACGTGCCGCCATCGCGACAGCCGCTTCGCATGACCGTGTCGGACGGCGGCGACCGCACGTGACCGTGATGGGCAAGGCCGTCGCGCTCGAACACGACCCGTGGCCGTGTCGGTGCGCGCCGCAGCCCAACCTCGTCGCGTCGCAGCGGGACGATCTCTGGATAGAGCCGCCGTGCAGGCGGGCGTTCCGCGTGTGCAACGCATGCGGAATGCCCGCCCGATCTCAGACGCTGCCTGCGGTTTCGATCACGAGGATGCGTGCTTCGCCGAGCGGATGCGCGACGTGCTCGGTGCCGGCCGCCGCGTGGAACACGTCACCCGTTTCGAGCACCGTCGCGTGCTCGACGCCTGCTTCGCGATAGCGCATCTCGACGCGACCGTCGAGCACCGCGAACACTTCCTCGCCGTCGTTCACGTGCCATCGATACGGCTGGTCGGTCCAGTGCAGGCGGACCGTGATGCCGTTCAGGTTCGCGACGTCGAGCGCGCCCCACGCACGGTCCGCCGTGAACGCGGCGCTGCGGATGATGTTCATCGATGGGTTCTCCGGCGCGGATGCGCGTCGTCTTCCAGTCTTCGCGTCAATTTCCCGGCGTCCGCATTCAGCGCGACATCGCGCGCAGCGCCTGTTCGATCGTCGCCTTGCGCGTCGCGAAACCGGCGGCCGAACGTTCGGTGACGCGCTTCACGACCGCTGCCGGCGCGGTGTCGGGCGAACCGGCGTCGAACGGCGGGGCGGGCGCGTATTCGAGTTGGAGCTGGATCGCCTGCGCTTCTTCGTCGCCGGCCAGCTCCGCGGCGATCGTCAATGCGAAGTCGATGCCGGCCGTGACGCCGCCGCCCGTGATCAGGTTGCCGTCGCGCACCACGCGCTCGCGCACGGGCACCGCGCCGAGCGGTTCGAGCAGCGAGTGGAACGCCCAGTGCGTCGTCGCGCGCCGCCCGCGCAGCAGGCCGGCCACGCCCAGCAGCAGCGCGCCCGTGCAGACCGATGTCACGTAGCGCGCGGCGGCCGCGCGCTGCTGCACGAACGCGATCGTTTCGGCATCGAGCAGCAGCGCGTTGATTCCGATCCCGCCCGGAATGCAGATCACGTCGAGCGGCGGGCAGTCGTCGAACGTGCAGGTCGGCGCGAGCGCGAGCCCGCTGCTCGACGCGACGGTGTCGCGCGACTTCCAGACCAGGTGGACGGTGGCGTCGGGCAGCGACGCGAGCACGTCGTGCGGGCCGGTGAGATCGAGTTGCTGGACGCCCGGAAACACGAGAAAGCCGATATGCAGGGTCATGCGAAGACTCCGAGAGGAAGGGGAGCGAACCGTTGCGGGCACGGGATGGACAGATCGATTCTAGGCGCGTAGTGTTTGGCGAAATTGCCATATCTCCCACGTTTTCAGCCAATCGCCATGCCTGCCGCCCCGCGTTCGATCCTGGTCCTCGCGTTTCCTCGTGCGCAACTGCTCGATGTGTCGGGGCCGCTGCAGGTGTTCGCGTCCGTCAACGAGCTCGCGCTGGAGCGCGGCCAGCCGGCGCCGTATGCGCCACGCGTCATCGCGGTCGAGGCGGGGCCCGTCGAGACGTCGTCGGGCCTGGTCGTGATGGCGGAATCGCTGCGTTCGGCGGCGCGCCACCCCGATACGCTGATCGTCGCCGGCGGCAAGGGCGTGCATGCGGCATCGAAGGATGCGCGGCTCGTGCGCTGGGTACGGCAGCAGGCGGCGCGCACACGGCGCGTGGCATCGGTCTGCACCGGCGCGTTCCTGCTCGCCGAGGCCGGCCTGCTCGATGGGCGGCGCGCGGTCACGCACTGGGCGCGCTGCGACGAATTCGCGGCGCGCTATCCGAACGTGCGCGTCGAGTCCGATCCGATCTTCATCCGCGAAGGCGCGCTGTGGACTTCGGCCGGCGTGACGGCCGGCATCGATCTTGCGCTCGCGCTGGTCGAGGAGGACCTCGGGCGGGCAACCGCGCTCGACGTCGCGCGCGAACTCGTCGTGTTCCTGAAGCGTCCGGGCGGGCAGGCCCAGTTCAGCACGATGCTGTCGATGCAGCGCACCGACGACCGGTTCGGCGAACTGCACGCATGGATGGCCGAGCACCTGACGGCCGACCTGTCGGTGCCTGCGCTGGCCGAGCGCGTGCGCATGAGCGAGCGCAGCTTCGTGCGTCACTACCGCGCCGGAACCGGCCGCACGCCCGCGCGCGCCGTCGAGCAGATCCGCGTCGAGGCGGCGCAACGCCTGCTCGGCGAAACGGCATGGCCCGTCAAGCGGATCGCCGCGCGTTGCGGCTTCGGCTCGGAGGAGACGCTGCGCCGCTGTTTCGTACGCGTGCTGGGCGTATCGCCGCAGGGGTATCGCGAGCGATTCGTGCGGTAACGCACGGCGTCCGGCGGCGACCGAGTAGGGCCGGAGCGATCGCCGCGAAGGACTGAGCGGAAATCGATCGCTTTCCAGTCCGAAACGCAGAAACTATTCAGGATCGGAGAACAATAGGTGGGGGCTTGTGCCGCGCCCGTCGCGCGCTCTATTCTGTTTCGTTGGCGATTCGAAGGGGGAGCAGCATGGACCGAATCCAGGCAATGGAAGTTTTTACCCGCGTGGTCGACGCGAACAGCTTCACGCGCGCGGCCGACACGCTCGCGATGCCGCGTGCGTCGGTGACGACCATCATCCAGAATCTCGAGGCGCTGCTCGGCGTGCGCCTGATGCACCGGACGACGCGCCGGCTGTCGCTGACGCCGGAGGGGGCGGCATACTACGAGCATTGCATGAAGATCATCTCGGAGATCGCGGAGGCCGACGCGAGTTTCCAGACCGGCAACCGCAAGCCGAGCGGCGTGCTGCGTGTCCACATGCCGAGTTCGCTCGGGCGGCGCATCGTGCTGCCGTCGTTGTCGATTTTCCGGCAGCGCTACCCGGACATCACACTCGAACTGGGGCTCTCCGACCGCTACGTGGATCCGGTCGAGGAGGGCATCGACTGCATGATCCGGGTCGGGCCGCTGGAGGATTCGTCGATGGTCGCGCGGCGGATCGGGATGCTGAAGCGCGTGACCTGCGCGTCGCCCGATTACCTCGCGCGTCACGGCGAGCCGCACGAGATTGCCGATCTCGCCGAGCATCATGCGGTGAACTTTCGATCGAGCCACGGCGCGCGGGCGATTCCGTGGGTGTTCATGATCGACGGCAAGCCGTTCGAGGTGCGGATGAGCGGAACCGTCACGGTCAACGATTCGGATGCCTATGTGACGTGCGGGCTCGAAGGGTTCGGGATGATCCAGCCGACGCTGTTCATGGTGCTGCCGCACCTGCTCGACGGCTCGCTGGTCGAGGTGCTGCCGGACTGCAATCCGAAACCGAAGCCGATTTCGATCGTCTATCCGCACAACCGGCATCTGTCGCAGAAGGTGCGCGTGTTTGCCGACTGGATCGCGGAGGTGTTCGAGTCGACGCCGTCGCTGGAGGGCGGGGAGAACTGGCGTGGGCGCGTGGGGGCGCAGGCGGCGAAGGTGCAGAGAGGGGCGGTGGCGGCGTAAGACGTCGGCGCGCGGCCGGGGCGGCCGTGTTGCCGGCCACCGTGGAATCCGGGGCACGCAGCCGGTACGCGTCGGGACGCCGCCGCTACCAGCGGATGGTGTACGGATTGTCGCCCAGCGCCCAGTGCGCGTTGTCGTCCCGCTCGAGCAGGATCCCCTTGTGGGCCCAGCCATCGTCTTCGGGAAAGAACGACAGCGCGCTCAGCAGGTCCGGGTCAGCCAGCCACGGCGTCGCTTGCTTGTCCGGTTTCCACAGGAAATTGACCCACGTCACCAGATGCGGATTGTCGTCGAACGGATTCTTGGAGGGCGTCATGAATTTTTCGACGCCGCCATATGAAACGTGCGCGCAGAACAGATTCATCATGTACAGGACGCTGCCGCCGGGTGACGAAGGATCAGTCGACTCGAGTTCGTGATATCGGTAATAGGGCTTCCCGAGCGCGGTGAGCTCGATGTGGCTCAAGCGCACATGCTTGTCACTCGCCTCGTAATCCGGATTCCTGATGGTGGGCTTCCCTTTGCCCGCGTCGAATTTGACGGTAATCAGGCCGCGGTTGATGAGCGCCTGCACGTCTTTCCTGACCGTCCCGTCCACTCTCAGCAAGCTCGCCGCCGTGACGTCGGCGGGCAGCTCGGCGCCGCTCAAGCTGACGCAGGCGTCGGTCGGCGCCGTGTTCTTGTCCGCGAGCGCGGCTTTCAGAATCTCGTCGATCTCGCTCTTGTCCAGGCCGCCCGGGGGTGACATGTATCGCACGCCTGCCACCACGGCGGCGGCGATCGCGGCGACCGCGACACCTGCCACCAGCCGACGTCGTCTCGTGCGTCCGCGCGGCTTGTCGCTGTTCGATTCGTTACGGTCCCTCATCTGATCCTCGGAATTTTTCGTTGTCGATCGGGCAACTGCGGAGTCCGGTCATGGAGAAGCTGGCAGAGGCCCGACCGGTCGAACGCGTGTCCGATTTTCGCCGATCGTGGAAGTCGGCGGCCAGTCGATGCCATGGCTTCAGTTGCGGGATTGATCCGGAGCAGCGCCACGTGTCGCATGATCGCGCAGCGCGGCGGGCAATTGCCACAGCATCAGTTCGCGCGTGCCGAGTGCCCACAGCGCCGAACCGCTCCACGAAAAGGCCAGCGCCTGGATCTCGCTGTCTCTGGGTATCGACGATGTGTCGAGCTGCACGGGTGTGCGGCCCTGTGCGACGTCCCAGAGTGTGACGCGATGCTTCCAGCCGCCTGTGGTGTAGGTCGTGCCCATCGCAAGGAAGCGTCCGTTCGCGGAACGAGCGGCGGCCTTCAAGTTGTCGGCGCTGCCCAGCAGGGCCGACAGCACGTGCCCGCTCTTGAGATCCACCACGTGCATGCCGACAAAGCGCGCCCGTTTTGGGCCGGGATATTTCATGGGAGGCGGCATGCTGCCGTCGTCGTCGAGCAGGAGCACGAAGCCTGTCGCGATCCATTGACCCTGCGGCGAACCGAGCGGCTTGGGCACCCATTGCGCGACACCGGCGGCGCTGAAGGAATCCGGCGTGCCGAAGCGCTGCGGTAAGGCGATCGTACGCAGCGTGCGGCCGGTGCGGGCGTCCAGCTCGGCGAGCCCTTGCGAATCCTCCGTCCAGTAGCTCCCGGAAGGCCGCCAGCGTACGGGCCAGATCAGGGCATTGCTGCCGTTGCTGATCTCGTCCATCAGCGACTGGCGTACCGATGACAGCGTGGTGACGAACGGCCATGGATCGTCGGCGTCCGACGGCGGTGACGCCGGGCGCTGCACGGTCAGGAACGCGGAACCGACCGGGTGCTCGTCCTTCTCGTCATGCCGGATGTCATGCCAGAAATTGGCCGGCAGATCGTCGTCGAGAATCCAGTGCAAATCGCTCATCTGATGGTCTTGCCAATCGGTCTCGCTCGGCCAGACGACTTCATGACGATCGACCTTGCGGCTCGCGAGGTCATATCGGTACAGGCATGGTTTGCTCTTGGCGTCCGGCTGGCCGTCGAACCAGACGGCGCTGCCGTCGCCATTGATCATCATCCGTCGCGGGCCGTCCTTGCCGTGCCAGACTTCGTCCGCCTGCAACCCACTATTGCCCGCGTGCAGTCGCCACACATACTCGTTCCAGCCGCGGTTGTCGGCCACCTGGGCGCTGAACAGCAGGCTGCCATCCGGCAGGCCGAGGATGTCGTGCGGGTACAGCAACGTGCGTTGCGACGGGTCCGTCACGAACTTGTCCCAGCGGATGATCGACGGTTTGATGAGCGGGGCGCTCTGGTCCGGCGCGACCAGCTTGATTGCGGGGGGCGGCGTCGACGGTGTCGACGGCAATTGCCATGCAGTGGGCGACGTGGCGATTTCCAGCTTGGCCGGCAGTGCGGACAGCGCGTCGGACAATGCCGTGAACACGTCGCCCGGTACGACGGAGATGCCTGTCCTGCTGGATTGGGTCCGGTTGCCGCTGAATATGTCCAGGTCCTGAAGTGTCAGTGCTTTCCACAGGCTGTAGTCGGGGTTGGGCCGGGAGTCGATGCGACCGAACTGAACGACCGTCGCCGGATGCCCGAATATCGCGCTGACGTCCTGCACCCTGATGAACAGCGCGCTTCGGTACTGACCGGTGATGCCATCGCTGTGGTCCTGGCGGGCTTCCCAGAATGCGTAGGTGGACTGCAGCGCAGGCACGCCCGAGCCCTGGAACAGCCGGTCGACGCGTGCCCGAGCCTGATCCATGCGCCAGTCCAGTTCCTGCCGGGTGATCGCGCCTTGTTGCAGCGCCTGCTGCAGTTTCGGCAAGGTCGCGTGGTCGGCGATGGCTGCGCGCAGGTCCGGCCGGCGCGACAACAGCACACGGCTCCACGGGTCCGGCAAATTCTGCAGCTGCCAGCTATTGGCACTGGCTGTGACCGGGCTCGTCCGTTGCAGTACGCGCTGCACCAGCGGCTGCACCTGATCGTAGGGGGCGGAGACCAGCAGGAAAACGGCTTCCGCATAAGCTTGCCGGTTCTTGCCGTTGTCCCAGATCAGGACCTGTTCGCCTCGACGGGCGGCCACTTCGTAATCGTCGTCGTGCCCGGTGTCGCGCAGCTGCTCGAATCTCCAGTGCAGGCCGTCGACGGTGGTGTCTGGCAGAGGGTCGGCATGGCAGGCGAGCGGAATGGCGATGCCGATCAGAACCGACAGGAAGCATGCGAGGCGTTTTTTCATTGACGTTATGCCCGGATGCAGCAGAAATTTGGACATACCGATTCTAAGTGCGGTGTAGTGCTCGTGCCGCGGTGGTCCGGGTGCCATTGCGCGGGGTATCGACTTTTGCACCGTTCGGTATCGCCGCATACAGGCATCGGCGAGTGGCTCGTCTTTTTACGGAGAGCGGTGCCGGCATCGGTTGCGTATCCACTCCGGTCTCGAGCGCAATGGCACGATCATCGTGGCCACGAAGGCATGAGCCGGTGCTGGAGCCTTGGCGTGTGTTTTTGGCGGAACAAATGAAAAAGCCGCTGTTCCTTTCGAAACAGCGGCTCTCGCATTTGGTGGCGAATCAGGGATTCGAACCCCGGACCTGCGGATTATGATTCCGTCGCTCTAACCGACTGAGCTAATTCGCCGAAGACTTGAATTATGTCGATCGGACGGTCGGCTGTCAATACCTTTTTCTATCTTTCCCGAAAAAAGTTGCCGGCGGCCCGTACCGGCCTTCATTGCGGGCGGGAGCCGGTCCCCGGAAGGAGACTTTCCGCCGACCGTCCCCGCTGCGCACCCGCCATCAATCCTGCGCGTAGATGTTCGAGTCCTTCGTCTCCTTGACGAACAGCAGGCCGATCACGAACGTGGCCAGCGCGATCACGATCGGATACCAGAGGCCCGAGTAGATGTTGCCCTTCGCCGCGACGATCGCGAACGCGGTGGCCGGCAGGAAGCCGCCGAACCAGCCGTTGCCGATGTGATAGGGCAGCGACATCGACGTGTAGCGGATCCGCGTCGGGAACATCTCGACCAGCATCGCCGCGATCGGGCCGTAGACCATCGTCACGTAGATCACGAGGATCGTCAGGATCACGATCGTCATCGGCCAGTTGAGCTGCGCCGGGTCGGCCTTCGCCGGGTAGCCGGCCGATTTCAGCGTCGACGCGAGCGTCTTGTCGAACGCCGCGCCCTGCGCCTTCGCGTCGGCTGCCTTGCCTTCATAGGCGGGGATCACCGTGTCGCCGACCTTGATCTGGGCCGTCGCGCCAGCCGGTGCCGCGACGTTCTCGTAGTTCAGGCCGGCCTTCGCGAGCGCGCTCTTTGCGACGTCGCACGAGTTCGTGAACTTCGACGTGCCCACCGGGTTGAACTGGAACGAGCAGGCGGCCGGATCGGCGATGACCGTGATCGGCGCCTTCTGCGTCGCGACCTCGAGCTGCGGGTTCGCGTAGTGCGTGAGCGCCTTGAACAGCGGGAAGTAGGTCAATGCCGCGATCAGGCAGCCCGCGAGGATGATCGGCTTGCGGCCGATCTTGTCCGACAGCGAACCGAAGAACAGGAAGAACGGCGTGCCGATCAGGAGCGCGATCGCGATCAGGATGTTCGCGCTCGCACCATCCACCTTCAGCGTCTGCGTGAGGAAGAACAGCGCGTAGAACTGGCCCGTGTACCACACGACGGCCTGGCCGGCGGTCAGGCCGACGAGCGCGAGGATCACGATCTTCAGGTTCTTCCACTGGCCGAACGCTTCGGTCAGCGGCGCCTTCGACGTCTTGCCTTCCGCCTTGATGCGCAGGAACACCGGCGATTCGTTCAGCTGCAACCGGATCCACACCGACACCGCGAGCAGCAGGATCGACGCGACGAACGGCACGCGCCAGCCCCAGCTGCCGAACGCTTCCTCGCCGATGAGCGTGCGGATGCCCAGGATCACGAGCAGCGACAGGAACAGGCCGAGCGTGGCGGTCGTCTGGATCCACGCGGTGTAGAAGCCGCGACGGTTGGCCGGCGCATGCTCGGCGACGTAGGTCGCCGCGCCGCCGTACTCGCCGCCGAGCGCAAGGCCCTGCAACAGCCGCATCGCGATGAAGATCACGGGGGCGGCGATGCCGATCGACGCGTAGCCGGGCAGGAAGCCGACCACGAACGTCGAGAGGCCCATGATCACGATCGTCACGAGGAACGTGTGCTTGCGGCCGACGAGGTCGCCGAGGCGGCCGAACACGATCGCGCCGAACGGCCGCACCGCGAAGCCGGCCGCGAAGCCGAGCAGCGTGAAGATGAAGGCGGCGGTTGGATTGACGCCGGAGAAGAAGCTCTTGCTGATGTAGGCCGCGAGCGAGCCGGCCAGGTAAAAGTCGTACCACTCGAACACGGTGCCGAGCGACGACGCGAAGATCACTTTCTTCTCTTCGCCCGTCATCGGCGAGTGGGAAATTTGCCCGCCTAACGTTGCCATGAGTCGTCTCCAAGTCCCTTGATATAGATGTGCGGCCGCCTTGGGTGGACGGGCCTGTCGAGGATTATTGGTACGGAAACTTACGGCCGACTGACTCGTGCGTACAAAACGACTGCAGGTTAACCCGCGCCGAATCGGTTGTTTCGTGCGCCCATCGTGGCGCGAAGTGCTTTGAACTTCTGGTAAATCTCAGATTTTGACCCAATCGGGGCGTGCTGCGGCGGCGCACGTCAGGGTTAATCCGGGGCGGTTTCGGCCAGCGGCAAGCTGACGCGCACGAGCGTGCCGGCGAGGCGCGGTGCGTGCTGGTACACATGGTCGTCGAGCGTCAGCGTGCCGCCGTGCTGCGTGGCGATCTCGCGCACGATCGCGAGCCCGAGGCCGCTGCCGTCGCCCTCGCGTCCGAGGATCCGGTAGAAGCGCTCGACGACGCGCTCGCGTTCGGGGGCCGGGATACCCGGCCCCGTGTCCTCGACTTCGAGATGCACGAGTCGCGCCGCGGGCTCGGCGCGCACGCGCACCGTGATGCGGCCGCCGTCCGGCGTGTAGCGGATCGCGTTGTCGATCAGGTTGCCGAGCATCTCGCGCAGCATCACCGGATTGCCGTCGACGTCGAGCGGCCTGTCGTCCGGCGGGTCCGTCGAGTCCGGCGGGCCTTCGTAGCCGAGATCCATCCGTTTCGCGAGCGCGGCCTGCACCCAGTCGCGCACCGCGCGCCGCGCGAGCGTGGCGATCTCGACCGGCTCGAACGTCAGCCCGCTCGCGCGGTTCTCGGCGCGCGCCAGCGCAAGCAACTGCGTGACGAGCCGCGCGGCCTGCTCGGAGCTCGTCGCGATCTGCTCGAGCGAGCGCTGCACGTCGGGCGGGACGGGGTGGCGCAGCGCGAACTCGGCCTGCGTGCGCAGGCCCGCGAGCGGCGTCTTCATCTGATGGGCGGCGTCGGCGATGAAGCGCTTCTGCAGCGCCATGTTCTGTTCGAGGCGGGCGAGCAGGTCGTTGAACGACGTGACGAGCGGCTCGATCTCGGGCGGCGCGCGCTGCGCCTCGACAGGCGACAGGTCGTCGGGCCGCCGCGCGCGGATGTGCGCCTGCAGCGCGTTGAGCGGCGCGAGCCCGCGCGACAGCCCGAACCAGACCAGCAGGATCGCGAGCGGCAGGATCACGAACTGCGGCAGGATCACGCCCTTGATGATGTCGTTCGCGAGCGCGTTGCGCTTGTCCAGCGTTTCGCCGACCTGCACGAGCACGGGCTGCGGGTTGCCCGATTGCGGCAGCGCGACCGTCGTATACGCGACGCGCACGTCGTTGCCGCGCAGCAGGTCGTCGCGGAACATGACGACGCCTGGCGGCGGGCGGTCCTCGTCGCGCGGCAGCGGCATGTCGGCTTCGCCCGCGACCAGCTCGCCGCGTGTGCCGAGCACCTGGAAGTACACGCTGTCGACGTTGTCCGCGCGCAGGAAGTCGCGGGTCTGCTCCGGCAGCGTCAGCTCGGCGACACCGTTCACCGGATGGATCTGCCGCGCGAGCACATAGGCGTTGGTCTCGAGCGCGCGGTCGAACGGGCCGTTCGCGATCGTCTTCGCGACCAGATAGGTGACGGCGATGCTCATCGGCCACAGCAGCAGCAGCGGCGCGAGCATCCAGTCGAGGATCTCGCCGAACAGCGAGCGCGGGCGCGGCGCCTCGGGCGCATCGGTTTCGTCGGGCGGCGCGAACGGGTTCTCGTAGCGCGCGTCGCGCGCTTCGTCGGCGGCCGACGACGGTGCGCCGGTCGGGGGGCGGGTATGGGCCGGCGTGGCCATCGCGGCGACGCCCGGGTTCAGCGCAGCGGCGTGCCGGC